>NZ_JBFUHN010000063.1:0-42234 GCF_056402375.1 Variovorax sp. P4_B10
CGCCTGGCCGGGTCCACGCCGGAGGCGGCGGCCGACCTGGTTGCCGCGGCGTCCGCCGCGCGCGCGGGGCTGCGCTACCGGAGCGTTCTGGTCGGCACGAGTGCGGAAATCGCCGCTGCCCTCGCGGTGCCACTGCCGGCCCCCGTCCGCGCGGGCGCCGCGCCGCAGGTGGCCTTTCTTTTCAGCGGCCAGGGCGCTCAGTACCGGGGCATGGGCCGCACCCTCTACGACACGCAACCCGTCTTCCGTGCGGTCATCGACCGCTGTGCCGCCGTGTGCGCGCCCCTGGGCGTGCCGCTGCTCGAGATACTGCATGCGACGGACCCGTCGGACCGCCGGATCGACCACACCGCGTTCACGCAGCCGGCGTTGTTTGCCTTGTCCGCGGCACTGCTGGCCCTGTGGCGGCACTGGGGCGTGAGGCCTGCCGCCGTGCTGGGGCACAGCGTCGGCGAGTTCGCGGCGGCCTACGCCGCCGGGGCGCTGGGTCTGGAGGACGCGCTGGCCCTGGTCGTGGCGCGTGGGCGGTTGATGGGCGCGTTGCCCGAAGGCGGTGCCATGGCGGCGGTCGCAGCGGGCGTCGAGGCCGTGCAGCCCTTCGTCGCGGCGATGCCCGACCGGCTGTCGGTGGCCGCGCTCAATGCGCCGGACGAGGTGGTGCTCTCGGGCGACGCTGAAGCCTTGCAGGCCGCCACCGAGGCCTTGCAGCGCAGCGGAATCCGGGTGCGGGCGCTGACCGTCAGCCATGCCTTCCATTCGCCCTTGATGACGCCCGTGCTGGAGGCGTTCGCATCGCTCGCCTCGGGGTGCGCGGTGGCCGCGCCTTCCTGTGCGCTGCTGTCCAATGTCACCGGCGGTTTCGCCGATGCCGAGCTGCTGCGCAGCCCCGGCTACTGGAGCCGCCATCTTCGTGAGCCGGTGCGCTTTGCCGATGGGATGGCTGCGCTGGTGGCCGCCGGATGCACCCATTTCGTCGAGATCGGACCGGGCACCGCGTTGCTGGGACTGGGGCGCCGCATCGCCGGCGACGAGCCCGCGGCAGCGGCCCTGCGCTGGCTGCCGTCGCTGCGCGCGGGGCAGGACGACGGGCGGGTCATGCTGGGCAGCCTGGGCCGTCTCTACGAAGACGGAATGAGCGTGGACTGGGCCGCCGTGAACGCACCCCGTGCGGACCCGGCCTTCCGGGCGCCTTCCTACCCGTTCCAGCGCGAGCGTCATTGGTTTCGTCCCGGCCGGAACCCCGGTGCCCGTGCCCGGATCGCCACGGGCGGCGCCGCCCTGATCGGGCCCCGCCGCCGCTCTCCGCAGCGCGTGGTGGAGTTTCAGGCCTGCTTCGACCTGGAGGCGCAGCCCATCCTGGCCGATCACGTGGTGTACGGCCGTGCCGTCGTGTCCGGTCCCACCCTGGTGTCCCTGATGGTGGAAGCGGCGCAGGACCTGCTGGGCAACAAGCCGGTGGAGGCCAGTGCCATCGCCTTCCTCGAACCGATCATCCTCACCGGTGACCTGCGCCGGACCGTCAGCCTGAGCTTCACGCCGGAGGGTCCGCAGCGTTGGCAGGCCGAGGTGCACAGCCTGATCGACGGCGCCGGTGACGAGGCGTGGACGCTCCACGCCACCGCGCGGGTCGGGTTGGCCGAAGGCACCGAGACGCCGGCGCCGCCCTTCGACCTCGTACAGGCGCGCTGCCCCGAACTGGTGACCGGGCAGGCCCTCTACGACGGCGTGCAGACCCGGGTCGGCTTTGCCTTCGGCCGTTCGTACCTGTGGGTAGACCGCTTGTGGCGACGCGACGGCGAGGCCATCGGCCGGATGCGGGCGCGGGCGGACTCCGACCTGCGCGACGGCACCTTCGTCTTCCATCCCGGCCTGCACGACAGCTGCTACCAGGTGTTCGGTGCCGCCTCGCAATCGGTCATGGCGACGGATCTCTCGGAAGCGGTGATCCCGGTCGGCATCGATCGTTTCCGCTTCTTCGGTCCGGCGGAGGGCGAGCTGGTCTGCCACGCCGAACTGTGGCCCGGCGAGTCCGGGCGCGACGACATGTTCGCGGGCAACTTCACCTTGTTCGACGCCGTGGACGGTCGCGTGGTGGCCGAAGCGCGAGGCTTGCGGCTGCGCCGCGCCCGGCGCGAGGTGATGATGCGGGCGCTGGCGGCGGCCGATGGTGCTCCGTTGTACCGCCTGGACTGGCGTGCCGCCCAGGCATCGGCGCCGTTTGCCGGCGGCCGCTGGCTGGTGATCGCCGGCGACACCGCCGAGCCGCTGACGAACGCCTTGCGCGAGGCCGGAGCCGCCAGTGCGGTGCGGGTCGATGCGGCCGACCTGCCGGCAGCGCTTGCGGCGAACACCGCAGGTGTCGCCTTCCTGGTACCGCCGGGGCTGGGACACCAGGGCTTGCGTGCGGCGATCGAACCGGTGCTGGCCGCGCTGCGCGTGCTGGTGCGGTCCGAGGACAGCGCCCGGCTCTGGCTGGTCACCCGCCACGGCGCGACCGATGGCGCCGAGGCCGCGCAGTGCGATCTCGCGCATGCGGCGCTCTGGGGCCTGGGCGCCGTGGCGGCACTGGAGCACCCGGACCGCTGGGGCGGCCTGGTCGATCTCGACACGCCGGGGCCCGAGGACTGGCGCACTTGCGCGCGCCACCTGCTGGGCACCGGTGCCGAGTCTGCGGACGACCGCGTGCGCGTGCGCGGCGGCGTCTTGCTGGTGGCCCGGCTGGTGCCGGCGCTCCCGGCGTCCGGTGCTGCGCAGACTCCCGTGCGCGCCGACTGCAGCTACCTGATCACCGGTGGGCTGGGGGAGCTGGGTCTCGCGACCGCGCAATGGCTGGCCGCGCAGGGCGCGCGCCACCTCGTGGTGACGGGACGCCGGGGGCCGGAAGAAGGGAGAGAGGGGCGGTCGGAAGCACTTGCCGCGTTGGCCGCACTGGCCGCGCAAGGTGTCGATGTGCGCGTCGTGGCCCTCGATGCCACCGACCGCAGCGCCGTCGCGGCATTGCTGGCGCAACTCGATGGCCGGGAGCGGCCGGCGCTCGCCGGCGTGGTGCATGCGGCGGGGGTGCTGCGCGACCGCACGCTGACCGGACTCGACTGGGCCACGACCGCCGAGGTGTGGGCGCCCAAGGTGGCCGGTGCATGGATCCTGCACGAACTGACCTGCGACCGCCCGCTGGATTTCTTCATCTGCTATTCGTCGGGCGCGTCGCTGATCGGCTCGGCCGGCCAGGGCAACTACGCGGCCGCCAATGCGGCGCTCGATGCGCTCTGCCGCCACCGCGCGGCGCTCGGGCTTGCGGCCACCGCGATCGATTGGGGGCCGTGGGCCGGCGGTGGCATGGCGGCGGTGCGCGACGGTGAGGCGTGGGCCGCCCGTGGCGTGCGGCCCTTCTCCCGCGCCGAGGGCATGGCGCTGATCGGGCGGGCGCTGGCATCCGGTCTGCCGCAGGTCGCGGCGCTGTCCATCGACTGGGGACGCTACCTCTCGGGTGCCGGTGCCTCGCGCTCCACCCTGTTCGATGTCGTGCGTCCGCGCGCCAGGATGGCCGAGGTGGCCGGGGACGCCGTGTTCGCGCATTGGCAGGCCGCGCTGGAGGCTGCAGCGCCCGAGCGCCGTGGCGAGGTGCTGGTGGACCTGCTGCGTCCCGTGCTGGCCGCCGCCACCGGGCTGCCCCTCGAGCCGCCGGCACCGCCGCGCCAGGGCTTCTTCGAGCTGGGCATGGACTCGCTGATGGCGATCGAATTCCGCAACCGTCTGCAATCCATGCTCGGCCGGCCGCTGCCCGCGACGCTGATCCTGGACCGGGCGAACCTGCAGGCGCTGGCGGGATTTCTCCTGGAACGCTTGTTCGCCTTCGCCGAGACACCCGCGGCCGTGCAGTCCGTCGATGCGCCATCGCGACCGACCGCCGCACTCGACGCCTTGAGCGACGACGCGCTGGCGGCCCTGCTGATTCAGGAGTTGGAGGACACCCCATGAACACCACCGCCCCATCCGCGACCCTTGCTGCCGTCTACGGCGCTGCGAAGACGCTGGGTCAAGACAGCCTGTACCTCAATCTGGGCTACTGGACCAAGCGTGCGCGCGACTACGACCAGGCCGCCGAGGCACTGGTCGACCTCGTCGCGGCGACCGCGAAGGTCGGCCGCGGTGATGTCGTGCTCGATGCCGGCTTCGGCTTCGGCGACCAGGACCTGCGCTGGGCCAGACACCTGCGGCCCGAGCGGATCATCGGCGTGAACGTGATCCCCAGGCAGGTGGCGGTGGCTCGTCAGCGCGTGCAGGAGGCCGGCCTCGGTGACGTCATCGAGCTGCACCAGGCGGATGCCACCCGCCTTCCCGTCGCCGCCGGCTCGGTCACGCGCGTGCTCGCGGTGGAGGCAGCCCTGCATTTCGACACCCGCGCCAAGTTCTTCGACGAGGCGTGGCGGGTGCTGGCCCATGGCGGGCGGATCGCGCTGGCCGACATCGTGCCGCGTCCCGGTCGCCATGCCGCGGCGCGTTGGGTCGACACCCTGGCTTCCCGCATCTGGGCCATCCCGGCAGAAAACCTCTATGACGCGGCGACCTACGCGCGCCGTCTGGAGGCGGCGGGCTTCGTCGACGTGGAGGTGAGGGACCTGTCCCAGGAAGTGTTCGTCGGCTTCGGCAAGCATGTGATGGCGCTGCTGGGCGATCCCGAGGCGCTCAAGCGGCTGGGCACCGGCACGCTGCTGCAGTGGCACCAGTCGACCCTGGCCGTCCTGCAGTTCCAGTACGTGCTGGTGAGCGCGCGCAAGCCCGAGCTGCCCATCCCCGTGACCGACAGGGCGGGCCGAAAAGGATGACGGCATCCGCCCCGATCGGCAGCGCCGGCCCGGAGTCGGCCGTGCGTGCGGCCCTGGTCGCCGTTCGCGAGATGAAGGCACGGCTGCGGGCCCGCGAGCGTGAGCCGATCGCGCTGATCGGCATCGGCTGCCGCTTTCCGGGCGGCGGGGATGGGCCCGACGGCTTCTGGCAGATGCTGTGCGAGGGCGTGGACGCGGTGGCGCCGATTCCAGGCGACCGCTGGGACGTGGAGGCCTTCCACGATCCGGACCCGGCCGTGCCCGGCAAGAGCTACTGCCGGCACGCCGCGCTGCTGCCCGAGGTCAGGACCTTCGACGCGGCCTTCTTCAACATCGCCCCGCGCGAGGCGGCGACCCTCGATCCGCAGCAGCGCCTGCTGCTGGAGACGGGCTGGGAGGCACTGGAGCATGCGGGCATCGCCGCAGACCGCCTGGTGGGCAGCCGCACCGGATTGTTCGTCGGCACCATGAACCACGACTACGACACGCTGGTGCGTCGCAGCGTGGACCCGGCGGCGCTCGACGCCTACGTGGGCACCGGCACCGGCACGAGCTTCCAGGCCGGCCGCCTCGCGTACGTACTCGGCGTGACCGGTCCGGCGCTGGCCGTCGACACGGCCTGCTCCTCCTCCGCGCTCGCCGTCCACCTGGCCTGCCAGAGCCTGCGCGCCGGCGAATGCGACCTGGCGCTGGCCGGTGCCGCCAACCTGATCCTGGTGCCCGACACCTTCATCACCATGGCGCGGCTGAAGGCGCTGGCGCCCGACGGGCGCTGCAAGACCTTCGATGCCGCAGCCGACGGTTACGGCCGGGGCGAAGGCGCTGGCATGGTGGCGCTCAAGCGCCTGTCCGACGCGCGCGCAGCGGGCGACCGCATCATCGCGGTCATCGCGGGCTCGGCCGTCAACCACGGGGGCGCCGCTGCCGGGTTGACCGTGCCCAGCGGTGCGGCCCAACAGGCGGTGATTCAAGCCGCGTTGGCGCAGGCCGAGATGCCGGCGCACAGCATCGGCTATGTCGAAGCGCACGGCACCGGCACACCGCTGGGCGATCCCATCGAGATCGCAGCGCTGGCGGCGGTACAACAGGGTCGGCCAGCCGACCGGCCGTTGCTGGTCGGCACGCTCAAGACCAACATCGGTCACCTGGAGGCGGCGGCCGGCATCGCCGCCGTCATCAAGGTGGCGTTGATGCTGCACCATGGCCGCGTGCCGCCGCATCTGCATGTCCGGCGGACGAACCCGGCCATCGATCTGGCAGCGGTGCCGGCGCTCGTGCCCACGCGACTGAGCGACTGGCCGGACAGCGGGGAGCCGCGTCGCGCGGGCGTGAGCGCCTTCGGCATGAGCGGCACCAACGTTCACCTCGTGTTGCATTCGCCAGCGGCGGACGACCCGCTGCCAGGCGCCGGGGAGACGTCCGCGGATGGCGCGCAGCTGATCGCGCTGTCTGCACGGGACGATGCGGCACTGGCCGAACTGAGCGCCCGCACGGCGCTTGCGCTGCGTGCGTCGTCGGCCGCACCGTTGGCCGATATCGCCTGGACGCTGGCGGTGGGACGCAGTGGCCATGAGCGGCGCCTCGCGGTGGTGGCCGGCAGCGCGGCCGATGCTGCGGCCCGCCTCGACAGCGGCGACGGCCTGCATCGCGGTCAGGCGCCGCTCGGCGCGCGCACCCGAGTGGCCTTCCTGTTCAGCGGCCAGGGCGCCCAGTACGCCGGCATGGCCGCGGGACTGTACCGCGACGAGCCGGTGTTCCGGGCGGTCGTGGACCGCTGCCTCGCAGCCTTGCAGGGCCGGCTCGATCCTCCGCTGGCCGAGGTGCTCTGGCGCACGTCCGATCCGCGCATCAACGACACCGCCTATGCACAACCCGCACTGTTCGTGGTGCAGGCGGGGCTGGTGGCTGTGTGGCGCAGCCTTGGCGTCGACCCCGATCTGGTGCTCGGCCACAGCGTAGGCGAGTTTGCTGCCGCGTGGACGGCGGGCGTGCTGACGCTGGAGGACGCGGTCTGCCTCGTCGCCGAGCGCGGCCGTTTGATGCAGGCATTGCCGGAAGGTGGCGCGATGATCGCCGCCTTCGCGGGGGTGGCGGCGCTGCAGCCCTTGCTCGCCGTCGGCGCCGGCGCGGTCGTGGTGGCGGGGCTCAATGGCCCGGCCGAGACCATGCTTTCCGGCGATGCGGCCGCCATGGCACGGGTCGGTACGGCGCTCGATGGCTGCGGCATCCGGTGGAAGCGGCTGCCGGTCAGCCATGCCTTCCATTCGCCACGCATGGACGCCATCGTGGCGCCCTTCGCCGCCACCGCCGACCGGGTGGCCGCGCAGGCGCCCAAGCTGCCCTGGGTGTCCACCGTCACCGGCCGGCTTGTCGACCAGGCGCCGGACGGCGGCTACTGGGGTCGCCAGGTCCGTGAACCGGTGGCCTTCTCTGCGGCCCTGGACGCGTTGCCCGGCCGGCGCATCGGCTGCGTCATCGAGATCGGCCCCAGTCCCACGCTGGTCGCCCTGGCCCGACGCGATCGACCGGACCTGCCCGTGACCTGGCTGGCGAGCCTGCGCCGCGGTGCCGACGACCGGCGCAGCCTGCTCGATGCGGCCGCAGGTGCCTGGACCGCCGGCGCGGCCGTGCGGCTGGCGGCGCTGCATCCGGTGCAGGGGCGTCGACGGGTCACCCTGCCGGGGTACCCGTTCCAGCGACGTCGGCATTGGATCGCCGAGGCGCCGCCGACGGCGCACGCACTGCCACCGCTCTACAGCGTGGCCTGGGAGGCGGTCCGCCTGCCGGCCGCCGAGCGCGCGCCTGCCGGGCGCTGGCTGGTGGTTCCGGACGCGGGCGGGGTGGCGGACGCACTGCAGGCGGCCGGCCTAGCGTTCGACCGGATCGATCCGGCGGCATGGGCCGAGCGCGCGGCTGACCACGCTGGCGCCGGCATCCTGCATCTGGCCGCGCTGGACCTCGCACCATGGGCCTTGGGCGAGGCCTTGCGCCCGGCGCTGGAGGGCGCGTTGACGCTGGTCAAGACAGTGGCGACGCGGGGCGCCGATGCACCACCGATGCTATGGGCCACGCGTGCGGTGCAGGCGGTCGCGGCGGCACCCCAGGCCGCGGCGGGTGCGACGCTGTGGGGGCTGGGACGCACGGCGGCGCTGGAGCAGCCGGAGATCGCACCGGTGCTGCTCGACCTGCCGGCCGCGGCATCGCCCGAGGCACTGGCGGCGGCGATCCTGGAACTGCTCCCCCGGCTCGACGCGTGCCGGCATGCCGGAGAACTGCAATGGGCGTGGCGCGAGCGCGAGGGTTGGCACGCAGCGCGCCTGGCGCCCCTGACCTACGCTGGCGCCGCAGTATCCATTCGCCCCGATCGGGCCTATCTGGTCACCGGCGGCACGCGAGGCGTCGGCCTGGCCGTGGCGCAGGACCTGGCACGGCGTGGCGCCCGGCATGTGCTGCTGGCTGGCCGCACGCGGCCGGACCCGGAGGTGCTGGCCGGTTTCGAGCGAGCCGGTGTGCGTGCCTACCCGTTGCAGGCAGACATTGCCGTGCGCGGTGCCCTCGAAGCGGCCGTCGCCGGCGCGCGGGCCGCCGGGGCACCACCGCTGGCGGGCGTCGTGCACGCCGCCGGCCTGCTCCTGGACGGCGTGCTGGCAGGCCAGGATTGGCCGGCCTTCACGGCCGTGCTGGCACCCAAGGCCGATGGCTTGGCTGCCGTGCTGGCCGCGTCTGCCGACGCCGATCTCGACTTCATGGTGCTCTTCGCATCGGGCGCCGGCGTGCTGGGCTCGGCCGGGCAGGGCAACTATGCCGCGGCCAATGCCTACCTCGACGCCGCGGCGGCGATGCTCACGGCCACTGGCCGTCGGACGCTCAGCCTGGCATGGGGCCCGTGGAACGGGATGGGCATGACGGCGACCACCGCCGGTGGCGCCAACCCCGGCTGGGCGCGAAAGGGCGTGCATGCGCTCGCGCCGGAGGTCGGGCTTGCCGCCTTTGCCGCGCTGGCGGGGGGCCAATCGGCGCTGGCCGTGCTGCCCTTCGACTGGACCGCCTACCGGGCGGTCGATCGCTCGGCCTTCCTCGACCGACTCGCGCCGCGCGACGCGGTCGCCTTGTCCCGCGGCGGGGCATTGGCCGTGCAGCTGGCCGCGGTGATGCCCGGCGAGCGGCTTGCGCTGGCAGAACGCGAGGTGTGGGCGGTGGTGCGGGCCGTGCTGGCGCTGCCCGATGGAACACACGCCGACCCCGATCGGCCGCTCAACGCTTTCGGAATGGACTCCTTGATGGCTCTCACCGTGCGCGCCGATCTGGCTGTGCTCATCGGCCGGCCTTTGCCCGCCACCCTGACTTACGACCATCCGACGCTGGCGCAGCTCGCGCGCTTCCTGGTCGGCGACATGCTCGGCCTGTTACCCGCCATCGACGAGGTGTCGAAGCCCGCGCCGCGGCCTGCACCGGCGCTGCGCGAACAGGCGGCGGCGATGGACGACGCGGACCTGCATGCCTATGTGCAGCGCAAGCTGGCGGCTCGCCGGGGAGCCGGCGCATGAGCCGCCGGGCCGCTCCCAAGGCGAATACCGCAGCGCGCAGCGCGGAGGTTATCCAATGCCGCCGGGCCGCTCCCAAGGCGAATACCGCAGCGCGCAGCGCGGAGGTTATCCAATGAACGGCAACGCCCTGGATCCGATGCGCGACCTGGTGGTGCTGCTGGAGGAGGCCGAAGCGCGCCTCGCCCGGCTGGAGGGTCGCCAGCATGCAGCCATCGCCATCGTCGGCATGGGTTGCCGCTTTCCTGGCGCCGACGGTCCGGACGCGTTCTGGACCTTGCTGGCGGAGGGCCGCGATGCGATCCGTCGTGTGCCGGCGGACCGTTGGGACGCTGACGCCTGGTTCGACCCCGATCCCAAGGCGATCGGCCGCATGCAATGCGTGGAAGGGGGCTTCATCGACCAGGTCGATCGCTTCGACGCGCGCTTCTTCGGCATCTCGCCGCGCGAGGCGGAAAGCCTCGACCCGCAGCACCGCCTGTTTCTCGAAGTGGCGGTGGAGGCCCTGGACCACGCCGGCATGCCGCTGGAGCGCCTGGCCGGCAGCAGCACCGGCGTCTACCTGGGCATCGGCAGCGGCGACTACCTGCGGGTGCTCGGCGACCTCACGCAGCGGGAGCCTTACTACGGGCCCGGCAATGCGTTCAGCGCGGCGGCTGGCCGGGTGTCCTACCTGCTGGGACTGCACGGCCCCTGCATGGCGGTGGACACGGCCTGCTCGTCGTCGCTGGTGGCGGTGCATCTGGCGATGAAGGCGTTGCGCGCGGGAGAGTGCGACGCGGCCCTGGCCGGTGGCGTCAACCTGATTCTGTCGCCCGAGACGAGCCTGTATTTCTCGCGCATGGGTGCCATGGCGCCCGACGGCCGCTGCAAGACCTTCGACGCGCGCGCCAACGGCTATGCGCGCGGCGAGGGCTGCGGCGTGGTGGTGCTCAAGCGGCTGTCCGATGCGGTGGCGGCGGGCGACACCGTGCTGGCCGTGCTGCGGGGTTCGGCCGTCAATCAGGATGGCCGAAGCAATGGCCTGACCGTGCCCAACGGCCGCGCCCAGGAAGCGGTCATCGGCAAGGCGCTGGAGGATGCCGGCATTGGCGCGGCGGAGGTCTCGCACGTCGAGACGCACGGCACCGGGACGGCGCTGGGCGACCCGATCGAGGTCAATGCGCTGGCCCGCGCATTGAGGCCGGCTGCGTTGCGCGATATGCCGTTGACGCTGGGCGCGGTCAAGACCAACCTGGGTCACCTGGAGGCTGCCGCCGGCATGGCCGGGCTCATCAAGACCGTGCTGGCGCTGCGCCACCGCCTGCTGCCGCCGGCCCTCCATTTCATCACGCCGAATCCCGAGATCGACTGGGCCGCGGCCGACCTGCGCGTGCCCACGCGCCTGCAGCCGTGGACCGCCGAGCGGCCCATCGCGGGGGTGAGTGCCTTTGGCTTTGCCGGCACCAATGCCCACCTCATCGTCGAGGCTGCGCCCGTGCAGCCCGGCTCCTCGAACCCCGACCTGGACAAGGCGCCGGCGGCGCTGCTGCTGCCGGTGTCTGCGCGCAGCGCCGGGGCGTTGCGCGCGCTGGTGCGGACCTATGCCGACCAGCTGGCCGCTGGCGCGGATGCCGCGGCGCTGTGCCGGGCCGTGGCCCGCCGGCGCAGCCACTTCCCGCAGCGGCTGGCGGTGAGCGCGGCCGATGCGGCGTCGCTGCGAATGGGCCTGTCCGGTTGGTTGGAAGGCGGTTCCGGGGCGCGTGACGGCCGCTCGCAGCTGCAGGCCAGCCAAGGCGCGGCGACCCGCGCACGCGTCGCCTTCATCTTCCCCGGCCAGGGCGGGCAGTGGACCGGGATGGCGCGCGACCTGCTGGAGCGCCCGGTCTTTCACGATGCGCTGGCGGCCGCCGGTGCGGCGCTGGAGCCCTACCTGGGCCTGTCCATGCCGGCGCTGATCCGCGACGGCGCGGCCTGGGACCGCATCGATCATGCGCAGCCCGCCCTCTTCGCCGTGCAGGTGGCGCTGGTGGCGCTGTGGCGGTCCTGGGGCGTGGTGCCCGATGTGGTGGTGGGCCACTCCATGGGCGAGGTGGCTGCGGCGCACACGGCCGGCATCCTGTCGCTCGAAGAGGCCGCTCGCATCATTGCGCGGCGCAGCCAGTTGCTGGGCCGCATCGCCGGCCACGGCACCATGCTCCTGACGGAACTGACACGCGACGAGGCGCAGGCACGCGCCCTGCGCTTTGCGGGCCGCCTGTCCGTGGCGGTGAGCAACAGCCGACGCTCCACGGTGCTGGCGGGCGAGACCGCCGCTGTGAATGAATTGCGGGCCGAGCTGGAGGCGGACGGCGTGTTTGCCCGTCTCGTGAAAGTGGATGTCGCCTCGCACAGTGCGCAGGTGGATCCGCTGCTGCCCGCGTTGTACGACGCGCTGGCGGGGCTCGCGCCGCGCGATGGAACGATCGCCATGCTGTCGACCGTCACCGCAGCGCCGGTCGCGGGCCACACCCTGGATGCGGCCTACTGGTGCCGCAATCTGCGGCAGCCCGTCCTGTTCGACACGGTGGTGGAGGCGCTGGTTGCGCGGGGGACGGACGTGTTCCTGGAGCTCGGACCCCATCCGGTCCTGGCACCCGCCGTCGAGGAGACCGTGCACGCGAGCAGGGCCGCGACCGGCACAGGCGCATGGGTCGGTGCCTGCCTGCGCCGGGACGTGCCCTCTGCCCTTCCACTGGCCGAGGCCGTCGCGGCCCTCCATGCGGCCGGCGCCTCGCTGGACTGGGATGCCGTCCTGCCCGGGTGGCTGCCCTCGCCGCAGACGCTGCCGCGCTATCCCTGGCAGCGGGAGCGTTTCTGGGCCGAGCCCGCGCAAGCGGTACCGCGCCAGCCGCTGCCGGCGGTGGCCACCGCCGACGCGGCCGGCGGCACCGAGACCGAGACCGAGACCGAGGTCGGGCGCTACTACGACCATGGTGCCGCCTACCACGAGGCACGCCTGGCGCGCGGCGAGGCGCGTGCGTCCGAGGAAGTGCTGAGCGGCTATCTCACCTGGAGCATGCTGCCCGAGCGGGTGCCCGGCTTCTCCTGGCTGCTGACCGTGTTCAGGCCGGAGCACGAACCCGCGCACCAGAAGCTGCTGATGGACGGCCAGAAGGCGCTGCGCCAGTTGCTGTTCCATGGCATCGATATGGCGACGGTGCGCCGCGTGTTCGATTTCGGCTGCGGCTACGGCAGCGACCTCATCGACATCGCCGCGGCCCATCCCGGCGTGGTTGCCGAGGGCTACACGCTGTCGGCACGCCAGACCGAACTCGGCAATGGCCGTGCCGATCGCCTGGGGCTGGGCACCCGGGTGCGCCTGTACCAGCGCGACAGCGCCGCCACGCCTTTCCCCGGCAGCTACGACCTGGTGTTCGGCTTCGAGGTGTCGGGACTGATTGCGGACAAGCAGGGCCTGTTCGACAACATCGCCCGCCATCTGGCCCCGGGAGGGCGGCTGATCCTTGCAGAGGTGCTGGCCGCCGGCGATTCGTCGATCGACCTGCCCGAGCTCTCCACCTACTCCGCGACCACCGGCCAGTTTGCCGCGCTGCTCGCGCATGCCAGGCTGCGCCTGGTGTCGTGCATCGACGTCAGTGGCCCGATCGCCAACTGCCTCTTCGATCCGGCCTTCGATGACCATCTCGCGACCATTGCGGCGGATCCTGCGGTCGACCTGGCGCTGCTTCGCCACGTGGCCATGTATCCCAACGTCGGCCGCGCGCTGGAGTCGGGCCTCATGACCTACGCCCTGATGTCGGCGGTGCACGACCCGCACGCGCCCGTGGGCGAACTGCTGGCGCGCAATCGCGAGGCGCTGGCCGCGCCGGCCGTCCCTGCGCAGATGGCATCGGCGATCGCCGTCGATGGGCGCGCGGACCCTGCAGGGCCGGAAGACGGCCTGGCCGACTGGCTCTGGCGGATCCAGTGGGAGGCGGCTGCACGGCCTGCGCCGTCGGCCGCGGCAACGCCGGTGGACAGCGCCTTTCTGTTGGTGGGTGGCACCGATGCCCTGCGGGCAGCCACGGCGGCGGCGCTGGCCGGCGCAGGCATGCGCACGACCGGTGTCGCCCATGGCGCGCGCTGTGCCGTCTCGGGTTCGGAAGGCTGGACGGTGCGCCCCGAGGTGCCGCAGGACATGGCGGTGCTGGTCGATGCCGCGCTGCAGGTGCATGGAGAGGCGTTGGCGGGCGTCGTTCACCTGGGCGGCCTCGGACTCCCCGCCAGTGCGCGCGCCAGCCGGTGCGAGGGCGTGGTGGGTGCATTGCATCTGGTCCAGGCCCTGGCGCGGGCGGGGCTGCGCAATCCGCCTCGGTTGTGGCTGGTCACGGCCGGCGTGCACCGCGTGGCCGCCGAGGCCGCGTGCGACGCGACGCAGGGGCCAATCTGGGGACTGGGTCGGACCGCAGCGCACGAGCATCCCGATCTGCGCCCCAGCCTGATCGATCTGCCGGTCGCTGCGAGTGCCGGCGACATCGATGCGTTCGCCAGCCTGCTGCGCGCGAACGGGCCAGAAACCCAGGTCGCGGTGCGCGATGGCAGTCTCTTCGTGGCGCGGCTCGCGCGAGCGCGGGGTGGGTTTTCCGGCCATGCGCCGGTGACGCCCCGGCGCGACGGCACCTACCTGGTCACCGGTGGCCTGGGCGGCCTCGGTCTTGCCGTCGCCACCCGGTTGGCGCAGGCGGGGGCAGGGAAACTGGTGCTGACCGGCCGCCGCGCCAGCGACGACGCGGCCGCCGCCGCGCTGGACGCGATCGCCGCTGCCGGTGCCGAGGTGGAGTACTGCCGGATCGATGCGGCCGATCGCCCTGCGATGCTGGCCTTGCTCGATGCCATCGACCAGCCGGCGCGGCCGTTGCGTGGTGTGATCCACGCCGCTGGCGCGCTCGACGACGGCATCCTCCTGCAGCAGAGCGCGGAGCGATTCGAGCGTCTGCTGGCGACCAAGCAGGACGGCGCGGCCATCCTCGACGAAGGAACGGCACATCGGTCGCTCGACTTCTTCGTGTTGTTCTCGGGGCTGGCGTCGGTCCTCGGTTCGCCGGGGCAGGGCAACTATGCCGCGGCCAACGCCGCGCTCGACGCGGTGGCCCGGGGACGGCGTGCGCGGGGCCTGCCAGGCCTGTCCATCGGCTGGGCCCCCTGGACGGGGATCGGTCTTGTCGCGAATGCCGCACCCGCGCTGTCGGAGCGTGGCGTGGACAGCCTGCCCGCGTCCACCGGCCTCGATCTGCTCATGCGCTGCCTGGGCACGGAGGCGGCCGAACTGGCGGTGATGTCCTTCGATCGCCGCCGCTGGTCGCAGACCTATCCTGCGCTGGCCGCGTCGCCGTTGCTGACCAACCTGGCCGCATCGACGGGCAGGGCCGCGACTGCTGGCGAAGCGCAGGCGGGGCAGGGACTGCGCGAGGCCTTGCTGGCCGAGCCTGCAGGGTGGCCGCGCCGCGCGCGGCTCGAGGCGCACGTGGCCGGCGTGCTCGCGCGCGTGCTGCGGCTGGCGCCCGAAGCGGTGGAGCGGGGTACCGCACTGAAGGACCTGGGCTTCGACTCCTTGATGGCGCTGGAGGCCCGCAACCGCCTGGAGGCCGACACCGGTCTCAAGCTGCCGGTCACCGTGATCTGGAAGCACCCGACCGTGGTCGACCTGGCGTCGCATCTGGCCGAGCGCATGGAGGTGCCGTTGGCCGATCTGCCCGAAGCGGCGAGCGCGTCGGTGGCCGATGCGGGAGACGACGGTCTGGACACGCTGTTGGACATGCTGGAAGGCCTGTCGAACGACGAGACGCAGCGCCGCTACGAGGCGAAGGACTGAGGTATGGAACTGGAAGAGCGCCTGGCCCGGCTGTCGCCGCAAAAGTTGGCGCTGCTGGTGCGCGACCTGCAGCGGCGGCTGGCGCAGGCGGAAGCCCGCCCCGCTGCAGAGCCGGCCACCTCGGCAACGGCGATGCCGCTGGCCATCGTGGGAATGGGCTGCCGGTATGCAGGCGGTGCGGATTCGCCCGCGCGTTTCTGGGAAATGCTGGCCAGCGATGGCGACGCGATCACGGAGATTCCGGCCGATCGCTGGAACTGGCGCGATCACTACGACCCCGACCCCGATGCGCCGGGCAAGATGACGACCCGCTGGGGCGGCTTCCTCTCCGACGTCGCCGGCTTCGATGCGCCATTCTTCGGACTGGGCGCGCGCGAGGCGGCGTGGATGGACCCGCAGCAGCGGCTGATGCTGGAAGTCGGCTGGGAGGCGATGGAGTCGGCCGGGCAGACCCGTGAATCGCTCGCCGGCAGCCGCACCGGCGTTTTCATCGGCGCCTACAACCACGAATATTCGGCGCGCAGCTTCGACCGCCTGGAAGCGCTGCACGCCTTCTCGGGAACCGGTGTCGCACTGAACGCCGTGGCCGGTCGCCTGTCCTATCTCTGGGACCTGCACGGTCCGGCGATGGTGGTGGACACGGCCTGCTCGTCCTCGCTGGTCGCGCTGCACCTGGCCGCGCAGAGCCTGGAGCGCGGGGAGTGCACCATGGCCCTGGTCGGTGGTGTCAATGTGCTGCTGACGCCCGCGTCGATGGTGCCCTCGTCCAAGATGGGCATGATGGCGGCGGACGGCCGCTGCAAGACCTTCGATGCGCGTGCCGATGGCGTGGTGATCAGCGAGGGCTGCGGCGCGCTGGTGCTCAAGCCGCTCGATGCCGCCCGTCGCGACGGCGACCCGGTGCTGGCGGTGCTGGCCGGCATCGCGGTCAACCAGGATGGCCGCAGCAACGGCCTGACCGCGCCCAATCAGGCGGCGCAGGTGGCGGTCATTCGCGCTGCGCTGGCGCGTGCCGGCCTCGATGCGGGCGCCGTGGGCTATGTGGAGACACATGGCACCGGTACGCCGCTGGGGGACCCCATCGAGATCGAGGCGCTGGCCGAAACCTATGGGGCGCATGGGGCGGGCGATCCGGCCATGCCATGCCACCTGGGGGCGGTGAAGGCCAATATCGGCCATGCGGGCGCCGCATCCGGACTGGCGGGAGTGATCAAGGTGGTGGCATGCCTGCGCCATGGGCTGATCGCCCCCTATCGGCGCCTGGGTGCGCTCAGCCCCAACATCGAGTTGCAGGGGACACGGCTGGCCGTGGTGCGCGAGCCGGTGCCATGGCCGGCGGGTGCGGCGCCGCGGATTGCGGCCGTGAGTTCTTTCGGCTGGTCGGGCACCAACGCCCATGCGCTGATTCGCGAGGCGCCGGCCGCGCCGTCCGCCTCCAGCGCGCCCGCGGGGGCGTTCCTGCTGCCGGTGTCCGCGCGCAGCAGCGGGGCGCTGCGCGCTGCCCTGGCGGGGATGGCCGACTGGTTGGAAACGCCGCAGCCGCTGTCTTTTGCCGACATCGCCGCCACCGCTGGCGTGCGGCGCACCCATCACGAGCACCGGCTGGCCGTGGTGGCCGACACGGCGGGCGCCGCGGCGGCCGCATTGCGCGCCGCGCTGGCGGACGAGGACCGCGAGGCCGCGCCCGAGCCGGCCCGGCGCCGACGTACCGCCTTTGTCTTTTCCGGGCAGGGCAGCCAGTGGGCTGGCATGGGACGGGGCCTGATGGCGACGGAGCCGGTGTTCCGCGCCGCACTGGCGGAGGCCGACGTGCTGGTCGCTGCGCTCACCGGCTGGACCGTGACCGCCATGCTGGAGGACGGCCGTCGCCTCGACGAGACGGCCGTGGCGCAGCCGGTCCTGGCCGCCCTCCAGATTGCGCTGGCCCGCCTGCTCGCCCATTGGGGCGTGGCGCCGGAGGCGGTTGCGGGCCACAGCGTCGGCGAGATCGCGGCGGCGCACAGCGCAGGCCTGCTCGATCTGCCTCAGGCGATGAGCGTGGCGGTGGCGCGTGGTCGCGTGATGCAGGCGGCCCACGACGGTGGCGCCATGGCCATGGTTGCGGCATCGCCCGCACAGCTCGCCGGCCGCACGGGCGTGGCGTGGCCCGAGGTCGACCTGGCGGCGGTCAACGCGCCGGACGCCTGCGTGCTGGCCGGTCCGTCGGTGGCGCTGGAGACGGCGCTCGCCGTGCTCGCGAGCGAGGGCGTGAACGGCCATCGGCTGCCGGTGCGCTATGCCTTTCACAGCCGCGCATTGGCGCCGCTGCAGCCGGCGCTGCGTGCCGCGCTGGAGGGGCTGGCGCCGGGCGACGGCGGCCCCGTGCGGCTCTATTCCACGCTGACCGGACGGCGGCATGACCGCGCGGCCGCCTTCGACGCCAACTACTGGGCCGACGGCATGGTCGCACCGGTGCGGTTCGCCGATGCGGTGGCAGCCATGGTGGCCGACGGGATCGAACTCTTCGTCGAAATCGGTCCGCATGCGGTGCTCACGCGCTCGGTGCAGGCGTGCATCGGGGCCGGCAGTGCCCGCGTCGTGCCGACGCTGCGCCGGGATCGGCCGGAGCATCCGACGCTGCTCGCTGCGCTGGCCGAACTGCATGCGCTGGGCACGCCGCTGCGTTTCGCGGCGGCCTTCCCGACGCCCCGCCCGGTGGTGGATCTACCGGCCTACCCCTGGCAACACCAGCGCTGCTGGGTCGACTTCCCGCCGCGCACCGGCGTCGCCGCTGCGCCGTTGACGAAGACCCTGCCCGGCCGCCGGGTGGACACCGCCGGGCAGGAGGCGATCCACGAGATCATGGTGGGCGCGCAGACCTTTCCTTTCCTCGCCGATCACCGCTATTTCGGCCGCATCGTCGTGCCCGCTGCCTTCTTTCTCGCGCTGGCACTGAGCACGGCGGCGGGCCAGCCCATGCGGCTGGACGAGGTGACGTTCCGCGCCCCGCTCATGCTCGGGGATGACGAGCTTCGCCGTGTCCAGCTGGTGGTCTTCCCGGACGGCGCGTTTCGTGTCGCCAGTGCGGCCGAGGCCGGCGGATGGACCCTGCACGCCGATGGCCGCTGTGCACTGGCCGCGGCCGCCGGGATTCCGTTGGCGGGCTTGTCGCCAACGGACGGGACGGTGTCGGATCCGGCGGCATTCCACGGCTTTCTCGAGGGCGTCGGCCTGTGCCTCGGTCCCTCCTATCGCGTGCTGTCCGCCTTCTGCGTCGGCGAGCGCGGCGCGCTGGCCACGGTGGATGTCGGCGCGCGTGAACGCTCGGTGGTGGACCCGCTGCTGCTGGATGCGTGCCTGCAGGTGATCGGCGGCCCGGATTGGCGGGCCGCAGGCGGGGCCGGCGCAGCGACGGCACCGATGCGTGCCTCGATGCCTGTCCACCTGACGAGTCTCATGCTGGCCGGGCACCTGCCGGCCCGGGTGAGTGTTTCGGTGACCGGCGGCCCGGCCGGCGCGGCCCGGCTCGAGGCCGATTCATTGAGCGTGGACGTTGTCATCGCCGAACACCCCGGGGGGCGACCGCTGCTTGCGTTGCAGGGCTTCACCATCCAGCGCTTCTCCGAGGCGGCCTTGCGCGGCCGCACGGCCGCGGCAGGCCTCTACGAGCTCGCCTGGCAGGCGGCACCGGCGACACCGGCCGTCCCTGCAGCCTTCGGCACCGTGCTGACGGGCAGGGGAGAAGCGGAGGCGCCCGATCCTGCCGCCTTCCTGGCTGCGGCCGACGCGGTGCGCGATGGCCGAGGCCCCGTGTGGTGCCGGTCGCGGCCGAACGCCCCGACCGATGCCTTGCTGGAAGGGCTGGCGCTGACCGCCGGACAGGAGCGGCCCGATCAGCCGGGCGGCGTTGGCGTGGGTGACGGCGACAGGTTCCTGGTGGGCGAACAGCTGCGCTGGTGCGACGGCGTGGCGCAGGTGGCGCGGCTGCGCCGCGTGCCCGCCGAACCCGGCCGCGCCGGATTTCTCCCGCGACCGGACCGCAGCTACCTCATCACGGGCGGGCAGGGCGGGCTGGGACGTGCGACTGCACACTGGCTGGCCGAGAAGGGTGCGGGTGGCCTGTTGTTGATCGGTCGTCGCGGCGCGGCCGATGCGGCCCTGCTCGCGGCGTTGTCCGCCTTCGGTTGCCGCGTGGCCTATCAGGCGGCGGATGTCGCCGACGAAGCAGCGCTGGCACATGCGATGGCCCTGGGCCTGTCCGGCCTGCCGCCCCTGGACGGTATCCTGCATGCGGCCGGCGTGCTCGACGATGCGACCATCGACCGGCTGGACAATGGCCGCGCCGCCGCCGTGATCGGCACCAAGGCGGGCGGCGCCTGGGCGCTGCACCGCCTGAGCGTCGATCGCCCGCTCGGTTTGTTCGTGATGTACGGCTCGCTGGCCGGGTTGACGGGCAATGCGGGGCAGGCGGCCTATGCGGCGGCCAACCGCTACCTCGACCGCTTGGCGCAGTGGCGCCACGGCCAGGGGCTGCCGGCGCTCAGCGTGTCATGGGGGCCCTGGGCCGACGTCGGGATGGCAGCGCGTGGCGGCGACGCCCTGCAGGAGCGCCATCGGGCCCGCGGTCTGCGCGCCATGGACGCGTCGGCGGCCTTCGCTGCCCTGGAGCGATTGCTGGCAAGTTCGACGCCCAGGGCGACCGCCGTGATCGCCGACATCGACTGGCCGTCCATGGCCGCCACGGGCCGGCGGCCTGCGCTGTTCTCGGACCTGCTGCCGACCGCGGCCGCGCCCAGGATCGACCATCGCGCGGTGCTCGCGTCGCTGGGGCCGGTGCAGCGACAGCAGCAACTCCTCGAGCTGGTGACCCGACATGCGGCCGCCGTGCTCGGCCTGCCGCCCGGCGAGTCACCCGATCCGCGCCGGCCGTTGCGAGAAATGGGCATGGACAGTCTGGCGGCCCTCGACCTGCGGGGGGCGCTCGGGCTGGCGCTGGCGGCCACCTTGCCGGCGGTGGTGGTGTTCGACCATCCGACCATCGCGGACCTCGCGGCCTTCCTCGCTGCCGAACTCTTTGCGCCGGCCGCAGACCCGGGCTCGCCCGCCATGCCGACGTCCGTGCCGACGCCGCCACTGGCGCAGCCGTCCGGCGACATCGACGATGTGCTGGGCGCATTGGCCGAACTGTCCGAAGACGATGCGCTGCGCGTGCTGGGAAGAGGCTGAAATGGGTGTACTGGACAAGATCGCCGGTCTGCCTTCAGGCAAGCTGGCACTCACCGTGCGAACCCTGCGCGAGCGCGCAGGCGGCATCGAGCTGCTGAACGCGGAGCCGATCGCCATCGTCGGGATGGCGTGCCGCTTTCCGGGTGGTGCCGACTCGCCGGAGGCCTTCTGGCGCATGCTGGAGGCCGGCACCGACGCGATCACCGAGGTGCCCGCCGAGCGCTGGGATCTGGAAGCCGTCTACGACCCCGACCCGGCAGCGCCGGGCAAGACGACCAGCCGCTGGGGAGCCTTCCTGCCCGACATCGCCGGCTTTGACCCCGCCTTCTTCGGCATCGCGCCGCGCGAGGCCGACAGCCTCGACCCCCAGCAGCGCCTGGTGCTCGAGGTGGCCTGGGAGGCGCTGGAGCGCGCCGGCATCCCGCCGCGCAGCCTCTCGGGCAGCGCCACTGGCATGTTTCTCGGCATCGCCACGCTGGAGTACGGCGAGACCCGCAAGGACCGCGAGCGCATCGACCCTTACTTCGGCACCGGCAACAACGCGAGCGTCGCGGCGGGCCGGCTGTCCTACCTGCTCGGGCTGAACGGGCCGGCGGTGGCCGTGGACACCGCGTGCTCGGCGTCGCTCACGGCCGTGCACCTGGCATGCCAGAGCCTTCGCAGTGGCGAGTCCGAGCTGGCCCTTGCGGGCGGCGTCAACGTGATCCTGTCGCCCGACGGCGCCATCTATTTTTCCAAGCTCGGCGCCATGGCGGCAGACGGGCGCTGCAAGACCTTCGACGCGACGGCCGACGGCTATGTGCGCGGCGAAGGTTGCGGTGTGGTGGTGCTCAAGACCCTGTCGCGTGCGCTGGCCGACGGCGATCCGGTGCTCGCCCTGGTGCGTGGCAGCGCGATCAATCAGGACGGCCGCAGCAACGGCCTGACGGCGCCCAGCGGACGGGCGCAGGAGGCGGTGATCCGCCGCGCACTCGACACCTCGGGCGTGGCCCCGGCCGACGTCGGCTATGTCGAATGCCATGGCACGGGCACGCCCCTGGGCGACCCGATCGAGACCGGTGCACTCGCCCGTGCGTACGGCCGGCAGGACGCGCAGGCGGGGCCCCTGCTCCTGGGCGCCGTCAAGACCCATCTCGGCCACCTCGAATCCGCCGCAGGCATTGCCGGCCTGATCAAGGCGGTGCTGTGTCTGCAGCATGCGCAAGTGCCCGGCAACCTGCACTTCCATACGCCCAACCCGCACATCGACTGGGCGGGTGGCCGGCTGGTGGTACCGACTGCGACCACGCCGTGGCCCCTCGAAGGCCGGCGCTTTGCAGCGGTGAGCGCGTTCGGCTTCAGCGGCTCCAACGCCCACGTCGTGCTGGAGGAGGCGGGCAACGTGGGGCCCACGCCCGCGTCGTCCCAGGCGGAGCCGTCGCTGCTGCTGCTGTCGGCCAACGATGCCGGCGCGCTGGCCGACACGGCCGCGGCCTGGGTGCACTGGCTGCGTTCGCAGCCTTCCGGTCGCGATGCACGCCCGCTGGCGGCCACGGCGGCCCAACGACGCAGCCGCCATGCCTGGCGGCTCGCGGTGACCGGCGCCACGGCCGGYGAGCTGACGGCCGCGTTGGGCCACGCGGAGCTTGCCGTGCAGGCGGAAGAAGGGCTGCGACTGGTCATGCTCTTCCCCGGCCAGGGTTCCCAGTGGGCGGGGATGGGGCGCGCGCTGGCCGCTGCCTTGCCGGGCGTGCGTGCGACGCTGGAAGCTTGCGAGGCCGCTTTCGCGCCCCACGTCTCCTGGCGCCTGATGGCATTGCTGGCGTTGGAAGCCGACCGTTTTGCCGCACTGCCGGTGGATGCCGTGCAACCCGCATTGTTCGCGATCCAGGTGGCGCTGGCCCGCCAGTTCATGGACTGGGGCGTGCGTGTCGATGCCGTGGTGGGGCATTCGATGGGCGAGATCGCGGCGGCCTGCGTGGCGGGCGCGCTGACCCTGGAAGACGCGGCGCGGGTCGTCTGCACGCGCTCGCGCCTGGTCCAGGCGATGGCCGGCGATGGTGCGATGGCAGTCCTCGAAATGGAGGCGCATGCCGCGCGCGCAACGATCGCGCCCTACGGCGAGGCGTTGTCGATCGCCGCGCTCAACGGGCCCAGGACGGTGCTGGTCGCGGGACGCCCCGATGCCGTGGCGGATCTCCTCGCCGGGCTCGATACCGCAGGCGTCTTTGCACGCCAGGTGAAGGTGGACTACGCCTCTCATTCCGCGCAGATGGACCCGTTGCTGGCGCCGCTGGCGAAGGCCTTGAGCGAGCTCGCGCCCCGCACCGGCGTGCTGCCGATGCATTCCACGGTGACCGGCGCGGCGATCGACGGTGCGGCGCTGGATGGACGCTACTGGGCCGCCAACCTGCGCGAGCCGGTGCGCCTGTGGCCGGTGGTGGCCGGGCTGGCCGCGTCCGCACCCACGGTGTTCCTGGAAATCAGCCCCCATCCGGTGCTGCTTCCGGCGCTCGAGGAGGGGCTGTCTTCGATGGAAGGCGCCGTGCGCATCACGGGGACGCTGCGCCGGGATGAGCCGGAGCTGGAACGCCTGCTCGCCGCCATGGGCCGTCTGGCCTGTTGGGGCATCGAGCCGGACTGGCGTGCCCTGCAGGGCCGCCACCCGGTCGTCTCCGAGCTGCCCATGCATCCGTGGCGACGCGGCCGCTACTGGCTGCCCGAGGCAGCATCCCGCGGGATGGGCGGCGTGGCGGTCGCACCGCCCGTGCATCCGTTGCTCGGCGGCGCGATCGACCTTCCCGAACCGGAGATCGCCGCGGCGTACCGCGCAGAACTGCGCGCCGATGCGCCGCGCTGGATGGCGGACCACCGCGTGGGGGGTGTGTCCGTGCTGCCCGCCACGGCCTATCTGGAGATGGCCCTGGCTGCGCTGGGCGAGGGCACCGGGCGGGTGGAGGGCCTGGCGCTGAAACGCCTGCTGGTGGTGCCGGCCGGCACGGCGGTGTCATTGCATACGGCCGTCCGCGATGCCGCAACGGACCGGCGCCGTTTCACCGTCCATGCCAGGGGCGCGGGCGACTGGACCTTGCATGCCGAGGCCACGCTGGTCGCCGCGCCGTCGCCGGCGCACGCGGTGCGCTCGCTGGCCGCCATCGCTGCGCGCTGCCCGCTGCGCGTGGACGCTCCGGCCTACTACGCCGCAGCGGCAGCCACGGGGGTTGAACTGGGGCCGTCGTTCCGCGTGCTTGCCGACATCCGACGCGGCGAGGCCGAGGTGCTTGCGCGGCTGGCCGTCCCGCCGGCGGCCGCTGCCGAGCGCGGCTACCGCATCCATCCGGCGCTGCTCGACGGCGCCTTGCAGGCCCTGGCGGTGGCGGTGCTGCACGCTGCCGACAGCGGGGCACCCTATGTGCCGGTGGGAGTGGACGCCGCGGCGCTGACAGGGCCCGTGCGTACTGCGGCCTGGGTGCACGCCCAGGCCCGTGCGACGGACGAGGGGCGGGTCGGTGATGTCGCCGTCCTCGACGACGCCGGCGTTGTGCTGGCCGAGTTGCGCGGCGTGCGCTTCCAGCCCCTCGATGCCGGCGGCGGTGCCGATGCCGAGCTGGCGGGCTGGCTGTTCCATCTGGACTGGCGACCGGTGCCGCTGCCGCCGGCGGCCTTGCCATCCGGCCGCTGGCTGCTGATTGGCGGCGGTGAAGCCGCCGCGTCGTTGGCTGCCGCCCTGGCACGCACGGGCTGCACCGTCGTCCAGGCCGCAGACACGGACGCCGTGGACCCGGTCGGCCTTGCCGGCATCGTCCACCTGTCGGCGCTGGACCACCGTCCCGACCTGCAAGGCTTGTCGGTGGCCGGGTTGCTGCAGGCGCAGCGCGCCGGTGTGGGCAGCCTGGCCAGGCTGTGCCGTGCGCTGGCCCTGGCCGGCCCGCACACCGGCCCTGTGCCGCGCCTGTGGTCGGTGTTTCCGGCGGGGCCGTTGCACGCCGCGATGGCCGGCCTGCTGCGCAGCGCCATGCAGGAAATTCCCGAGCACGCACCGGCTTTCGTCGAACTGCTGGGTGCGCCCGATCCCGCCGTGCTGGCCACCCTGCTGCAGGGCGCGGGGCGTGAGCGGCAATGGCGCCTCGCAGGTGCCGAGGCGCTCGCGGCGCGCTTCGTGCCCCTGGCGCGTGCGGCGGCGGCGGCCGTGGCGCACCAGGCACCATGGGCAGGCGGGCCTGCGCCTGGCGTGGTGCTGATCACCGGCGGACTCGGCGGCATTGGCCTGGTGCTGGCGGAAGCGCTGGCGGCGGCGGGCGCCGGATCGCTGGTCCTCGCCGGCCGCCGGCCACCCGATGGCGCGGCCCTGCAGCGCGTGGCCGTGCTGCAGGCGCGCGGCGTGCGCGTCCGTTGCGTGTCGCTCGATGTGTCCGATCCGGTGGCCGTGGCCGCATTGGTCGATGCGCTGGATGTGCGTGGCGTGATCCACGCGGCCGGCGTGCTCGACGATGCGTCGCTGGCGGACCTGAGCCCGGAGCGGCTGGAGGCCGTGCTGCAGCCCAAGCTGGCGGGCGCGTGGGCGCTGCACCAGGCATTGGCCGACCGCTCGCTCGATTTCCTGCTGTTCATGTCCTCGACTGCCGCCGTGTTCGGCGGCCCCGCGCAGGGCAACTACGCAGCGGCCAATGCCTTTCTCGATGCCCTCGCGCTCTGGTGCCAGGCGCGCGGCCAGCCGGCGCTGAGCATCGGCTGGTCCGCATGGACCGAGGTCGGCCTGGCCGCCGCATCCCCGGAGCGCGGCGCCCGGCTGGCGGCCCAGGGCATCGGCGGTATCCGTCCGGCGCGCGGGACGGCCGTGCTGCGGCGGCTGATGGCCAGTGCAGCGGCCGATGTGGGCGCTGCGGTGACGGTGCTGCCGCTGGACGTGACGCGTTGGCATGCTGTTCATCCCGAGGTGGCCGAGGACCCCTTGTTCTCCGAACTCCTGACCGCTGCCGGCGCGGCGCAGATCGATCGAGACGCGGCCCTGCACGCCCTGCCGCCCGCCGGGCCGCAGCGCCACGCCGCATTGGTTCGCACGGTGATCGCCCACCTCGGCGCGGCAACCGGGCGCGACACGGCCGGCATCGGCGCACGCACGCCGCTCAGCGGGCTGGGCCTCGATTCGCTGATGGCGCTGGAGGTGCGCAACCGCCTGCAGCGCGACTACGCGCTGGTGCTGTCTGCGACCTTGCTGTGGCGCTACCCCACACCGGGCGCGGTCGCAGACCTGCTGGCCGGCATGCTGGATGAAGGTGAAAGCGCTGCCGACCCCAAGGACGACGGGCCTGCGGATCCGGACCTCGACGGTCTGGACACGCTGTCGACGGAAGAACTGGCACGCCTGCTCTCTGCAGAGTTCGAACAGAAATAGAAAAAGGAACACGCTTGTCCATGGCAACCGATCCAAGCCCCGACTACCAAAGGCTCCTGGCAGATGCGCTGCGGCAGATCCGCAGCCTCAAGGCAGAGCAAGCGGCAGCGCGGTCTGCGCCGCCCGTGGCGGTGATCGGCCTGGGTTGCCGCTTCCCTGGCGGTGCCGTCTCGCCGGACACCTACTGGGCCATGCTGGAGGGCGGCGTGGACGGCATCGGCGTGTTGCCGGCCGACCGCTGGGATCAGACCGCCTTCTTCCGGGCCCTGGGTGTCGATGCGCCCGAGCGCCGCCGCGTCTACGGCGGTTTCCTGCCGGACGTGGGCGGATTCGATCCCGAGTTCTTCGGTATCTCGCCGCGCGAGGCGACGGCAATGGATCCGCAGCAGCGCCTGCTGCTGGAAGTTGCGCACGAGGCGCTGCAGCATGCCGGCATCCCTGTGGCCTCGCTGGCCGGCAGCGACACCGGCGTCTATGTCGGCATCCAGAGCCAGTCGAGCGACTATTTCTTCCTCCAGGCCAGCGATCCGGCCAGCGTCACGCCGCACAGCGCCACCGGCACCGCCCACAACGTGGCCGCCGGGCGCCTGGCCTATCTGTGGGATCTTCGCGGACCCGCCATGGCCCTGGACACCGCCTGCTCTTCGTCCCTGGTGGCGGTGCACCTGGCCTGCCAGGGACTTCGCAGCGGAGAGATGCGCATGGCGCTGGCCGGAGGCGTGAACCTGCGGCTGCTGCCGCTGTTTCCAACGGCGACCGCGCGCATGGGCGACTGGCCCGCCGACCATCGATGCAAAGCCTTCGATGCACGCGCGGACGGTGTCATCTCCGGCGAGGGCTGCGGCGTCGTGGTCCTGAAGCGGCTGGAGGATGCGCTGAAGGACGGCGACCCGGTGCATGCGGTCATCCTGGGGTCGGCCGCCAACCAGGACGGCGCCAGCCTCGGCCTTACCGCACCCAGTGCCTCTGCACAGAAGGAGGTGATCGCGAAGGCACTGGCGATGGCTGGCCGGCAGGGGACGGAGGTCGGCTATGTCGAGACGCACGGCACCGGCACCCCGCTGGGCGACCCGATCGAGGTCGAGGCGCTGGCCGAGGCGCTCGGCGGCCCGGACGCAGGTCCTTGCTGGTTGGGTGCAGTCAAGACCAATTTCGGCCACCTGGAGGGTGCCGCCGGCATCGCCGGACTGATCAAGGCCGTGCTGGCGATGCAACACGGCGCCATACCGCCGAACCTGCACTTCCAGGCGCCGAACCCGAACATCCCCTTGGGCAGCTCCCGCTTTCGCGTGCCGACGGCGGTCACGCCGTGGGCCGGGTCTCAACGACTGGCCGGCGTGAGCTCTTTCGGCTGGTCGGGCACCAACGCCCATGTGGTGCTGGCCGCTGCGCCTGTGCGTGCGGTGGAGGTGCAGGCCGAATCCGGACCGGTGCTGCTGCCGCTGTCGGCGCGCAGCCTGCCGGCGCTGCGCGCGCTGGTCGACCGCATGCGCAACCAGCTGTCGGCGATGGAGTCGCCGGCCGTCGCCGCGGCGGCGGTTGCCTACACCGCTTCCTGTCGGCGCGACCATCACCGCTTCCGCCTGGCGGTGGTGGGCACCGGTGCCGACGGTCTGGCGGCTGCGCTGGCGGAGGCCCAGCCGCAGGCCGAACCGGTGGCCGGCCCGCCCGGGCCGGTGGTGCATGTCTTCTCCGGCCAAGGCAATTTGTGGCACGGTGCCGCGGCCGGGCTGGCCGCGAGCGAGCCGATCTTTCGTGCGGCCCTGGAGGAGGCGGACGCCGCCGTGGCCCGTGCCTTCGGGCACGGCGTGGCGGCGCTGCTGCTGGAACGGCCGGATGGCGCGCCGGTGGCCGTGGACGATCCTGTCCAGGCCGCCGCCGGGCTGTTCGTCCTGCAGGTGGCGCTGGGCGCGCTGTACCGCCATTGGGGCGTGATGCCGGACATCGTGATCGGCCACAGCCTGGGTGAGGTGGCTGCGGCGCACGCCGCCGGTGCCCTCGGGCTGGATGCGGCCGCCCGCGTGGTGGCCGTGCGCACCCGGCTCGCCGCAGCCGCACCGGCCGGGGCGACGGCGGCGCTGGGGCTGGACGCCACAGCGGCCCACGCCGAGATCGCCCGGCTCGGGCTGCACCTGGCAATGGCGGCCTTCAACGGGCCGAGCGCCGTCGCGGTGTCCGGCGGCAGCGACGAGGTCGAGCGGCTGGTCGCAGACCTCACGGCGCGCGGCGTGCCCGCAGCGCGTCTGGCGGTGCCCATCGCCTTCCACGGTCCGCGCATGGCGGGGCCGGCTGCGGCACTGGCCGAAGCACTGGCGGACCTGGAGAGCGCCGCGCCGCGGTTGCAGATGATCTCTACCGTCACCGGTGCGCCGTTGGCCGCTGCGCCTGACGCTGCCTACTGGGGGCGCAACCTGYGGGAGCCGGTGGATTTCGCCGGTGCAGTCGGTCGTGTGCTGGCGGCGGACGGCCCTGCGCCGCTGTTCGTCGAGATCGGTCCCCATCCGGCGTTGTCCTCCGCCATCGCGCAGGCGGCAGCCGGGCTCGGTCGGGCGGCCGTGACGGTCCCGACGCTGCGCCGGGGTGCCAGCGATCGTGCCGCCGCGCTGGCGGCGCTGGGCCGCCTCTACCAGGGCGGGCATGACGGCATTCGGTGGGACCGCCTGTATCCGCAAGGCCGTGTCGCCGATCTGCCTCTCTATCCCTGGCAGCGTCAGCGGTTCTGGCATGCAGGCAGCGGCACTGCCGGCCCTGTTGCTGCGGCGCCTGTGCCGGTGCCGCTCTATCGCCCCACCTGGCTCGCCGCCGAAAGCCCGGTGGGCAGACATCAGCCCGTGGGCATGCGCGTGCGCGTGCTGGGCGACAGCGCGCAAGCCCGTGCGCTGGCCGCTGCGCTGGCGACGGTCGACGCGAACTCCAAAGCGGCGACAGGGAGCCCGCTGGTGCTGATCGCCGATGGCGCCGGATCGGCCACCGAATGTGTTGCATGGGCGGTCGAACTGCTGACCGGCACGTCGGGGCGGGTGCATCTGGTCACGGTCGGCGAAACGCCGGTGGGCGCAGCCCTGTGGGGCCTGCACCGCGGTTTTGCGGCCGAGCATCCCGAGCGCGCCGGGCATCGCCTGACGCTGGGCGTGGGCGCCGCAGCGGGCGCTGTTGCCGCCATCCTGGCGGAACCCGGCAGCGACGAGTTCCGCTGGGACGAAGGGGGGCTGAGTCGCCGCCGACTGATCGTGTGCGAGCCGGGCGCGACCGCGCCCGGCCTGCGCACCGACGGCACCTACCTCGTCACGGGCGGCAGTGGCGCGCTGGGCCAGGCGCTCGCGCGCTGGCTGGTCGGGCGCGGTGCCGGGCAGGTGGTGCTGCTGTCGCGGCGCCCCGCTCAGGCCGATGGCGACGCGCGGATCACCACGCTCGCCGCCGATTGCAGCGATGCCGCTGCCCTGTCCGCCGCGCTGGGTGATCTTCGTCGCCGGCTGCCGCCCTTGCGCGGGGTGATCCATGCGGCCGGCGTGCTGGACGATGGCATCCTTGCCGCGCAGACGCCTGCGCGCATCCACGCCGTGCTGGCGCCCAAGCTGGAGGGTGCGTTGTTGCTCGACGCGCTGACCGCTGACGACCCGCTGGACCTGTTCGTGTTGTGTTCGTCTCTCGCCGGCCTGCTGGGAGCGCCCGGGCAGGCGGTGTATGCCGCGGCCAACGCCGGGCTCGATGCCCTGGCGCAGGCGCGGCGCACGGCGGGGCGACCGGGGCTGTCCATGGCCTGRCCGGTGGTCGCCGGTCCCGGCATGGCCGAAGGGCATGGCGTTGCGGAACACGGTGGGACGCAACTCGGTCTTGAGGCCCTGAGTCCTGCGCAATGCATGGCGGCGCTGGAGCGCGCCCTGGTGCTGGCGGATACCGCGGTGGCGGTACCGCTCGCGGTGGATTGGCGCCGCTTCCGCGGCCTGCGCCGCGGCATGGCGCCAGCGCCTGTGATCCGCGGTCTGGTCCGTGACGACGCGCACCCGGACGACGTGCACCGCGCCGCATCGGCCGTCGTGGAGACCTCCCACCCACTGCGTGCCGAACTGTCCGCCTTGCCCGTCGCGGCGCGGCGCCCAGCCATCGAGCGGGCACTCGCCGGGATGGCTGCTCGCGTGCTGGCAGCGGATGGCGCGCAAGGCGGACCGGCCACGCCATTCGACATGGTGACGCCGCTGCTGCGCCAAGGGCTGGACTCCTTCTCGGCCATCGAGCTGCATCGACAGATCGACCTTGGCTTCGGCGTGGTGCTGCCACTGACCGCGTCGCTGGCCGGTGGCAGCATCGCGACCATGGCATCGGAACTGGAGGCGCTGTGGGCCCGAAGCCTCGAGCCCACCGATCGGTCGGCAGTGGCGGTGGACGCAGGGGATGCTGTCGATGCGGGCGCGTTGGCGCGCTGGATGGCCGAGCTCGACGCGCTGTCCGACGACGAGGCAGAGGCCATGCTCGCCGCAGCCTCGCGTGGAGGCACGGCATGACCGCACGTGCCGTTGGCCTGGTGGAGCAACTGTTCCTCGCGTTCGAGCGTTTCCGGCCGATGAATGTGGTGGTGTGCGCCCATCTTTCCACTCCACCTGATCTTGGCCGCCTGGCCGCGGCGGCCAGGGCCGCACAGGCGGCCCACCCGCTGCTGCGCGCGCGTCTGGACGCGCGGCTGGCCGGCGACCCGTGCTGGCGGACCGACGCCGCCGCGTTGCCGCTGCGGACGCGATGGCGCCAGTCCGACGACGATTGGTTGCGCGTGTCCGAGGAGGAGCTGATACAGCCCTTCGATCTGGCGAGCGGTCCGCTGTGCCGGATGACCGTTCTGCACGGCGATGGCGATGGCGCTGCCGATCTGCTGGTGACCTTCCACCACGCGATCGGTGATGCCCACGCGGGCATGCTGCTGTTGGCGGCGCTGCTCGCCGACGATGCGCTGCCGGCAGGTGCCCCGCAGGCGGGGCATTTCAACGACGTCCTGCCCATGGCCTACGAGCGTCGCGCTGCGGCGATCCTGCAAGTCATGCCGCCATCCGGGAATCTGCACGCCGGTACTTTGACCGCGGCGCAGTGGCAGCCGCGCTTGAGCCATCGCCGCCTGGATGCGCGAACCACCGCAGCGCTGGCAGCGCGCGCGCGCGCCGAAGGTGCCACGGTGCACGGCGCGCTGGCGGCAGCACTGCTGTTGGCCCAGGCGCGATGCGGTACGTTCGGTCTGAACTCGCCCGTCTCCGCACGCGAGATGCTGGGCGACCGCGATGCCTTCACGTTGTCGGTTGCCGATGTGACCACGACCCACCTGGTCGAGGCGAGCGCGTCGTTCTGGCCCTTGGCCGTGGCCGTCAGCGCTGCGGTGCGCGAGCGTGCCGCGCCGCAGCAGCTGCTGCCGGCCCAACTCGCTGCGCTGGGTTGGCTCGCCGGGGTTGGCCGTTTCGATGCGGTCACCGCCGACATCGACCGCTTTGCACCCGACAGGCTCGGCTTGACCAACCTTGGCAGGGTCGTCCTGCCAGGCATCACGGCACTCGACTTGGCGGTCGTTCCGCCCGCCACGCAAATGGTCCTCGCTGCCGTCACGAGCGGCGATGGCCGACTTGGCCTGACCCTCATACGCCCGGATCCCTGCATGAACGACCACGACGCCGAATCCTTGATGAATCGCCTGAGTACGCACCTGTCCGAGGCCGCGGACCCCGGTTCAGCGGGCGAGGCCCCGGTCCGCGTGCCCGCCGGCGTCGACCTGTCGACCCTGTCCCCGGCCAAGAGGCAATTGCTGCTGCTGCGGCTCCAGCAGCAGGGCCAGCCTCATTCGGTGGCCACCGCAAGTCGGTCGGCCGGCGCGACGGGTCATGGTCGCTCGCCGCTTTCCTACAACCAGCGTTCGATGTGGCTTCTGGCGCGGATGGCACCCGACAGCGCGGCCTACACGCTGCCCTACGTGGCTGCGCTCGACCCGCCGCTCGACCCGGTGACGCTGGATGCCGCTCTCGCACTGCTGCGTCGCCGCCACGATGTGCTCGATGCGCGCTTTCCGCTGATCGAGGGCGAGCCGATGCAGCAGTCGGCACCCGAACAGGCGCTCGAGGTCCGCCACGTCGACGCCGCCGGTTGGGACGACGAGGCCTTGCAGCGCGCCGTGGCCGAGGCCTACGCAAAGCCCTTCGACCTGGAGGCCGGTCTGGGCTGGCGTGTCGTCGTCTTCCGCCGCGATGCAGGTCGGCAGGTGCTGTTCCTGGCGTTGCACCACATCGTCATCGACTTCTGGTCGCTGGTGCTGCTGGTCGAGGACCTGCGCGCCTGCGTTGCTTCGCTTCAGCGGGGGGAGGCACCACCCTCGGCGCCCCCGAGGAGCTATGCGGACTTCACGGCGGCGCAACGTGCCTGGCTCTCCAGCCCCGCTGGCGTACAGGCGCGCGCGCACTGGCACCATCGACTGGCGGGCCCGCTGCCGGCATTGGACCTGCCGACCGACCGACCGCGTCCCCCGGTACAGGGCTTTCGCGGCAGTTCATTGCGTTTCCCGCTGGGGGCGGCGCTGAGTGCGAATGCATCTGCCGTGGCGCGCCAGCGCGGCGTCACCCTGTTCACCTTGCTGGCGGCGATTTGCCAGGTGCTGCTGCATCGCTGGAGCGGTGCCGACGACGTGCTGATCGGCACGCCAACGGCGGGGCGCGAGGGGGAGGTCTTCAGCGCCACGGTGGGTGATTTCATCAACCCCGTGGTGTTGCGCGCCGACTTCTCGGACAAGCCGACTTTCGCGGCGCATCTCGCCCGCACGGCGGTCGATGCCGCCTCGGCGCTGGTTCACCGTGCCTATCCCTTCCCCCTGCTGCTGCAGGAGATGGCAGTGCCGCGCGACCCCAGCCGCCCCCCGGTTTTCCAGGTCATGGTGGTGCTCCAGAACCAGTTGGACCACGCCGGTCGTCGTGCCGCACCGGCTGCCGGTGCGCCCACCTTCCATGGCCTCGACATCGCCGTGCAGGGCTCGCAGATGGACCTGAGCTTCGAATTCCAGCCGCAGGGGGGAGAAGAAGGAGAGGGGCTGGGCGCCGAGATCAAGTACGACAGCGACCTGTTCGATGCGGCCACGGTGGCACGCCTGCGCGACCACCTGCTCACCTTGCTTGCGGCCGCGCTCGCCGAACCGGACACACCGGTGGCCGCGCTGCCTCTGATGGACGGCGAGCAGCGCCACATGCTGCTGGAGACATGGAACGACACCCGGCGGCCTTGGCCGATACCGCATCCGTTGGCGCTGGTGCGCGCCCAGGTGCAGGTGAGACCGGATGCCATTGCCGTGTCCCATGGCGACGAGCAGCTCAGCTACGCCGCGCTCTGGGCGCACGCCGGGGGCCTGGCTGGCTGGCTGGCGGGCCAGGGCGTTGTGGCCGGTACCCGGGTGGGTGTCTGTCTGGGCCGCGATCCTGCGCTCGTGGCCGTGCTGTTGGCGGTGTGGCGCTGCGGTGCGGCCTACGTGCCGCTGGACCGGGAGCATCCGGCAGACCGGCTTACCGGCATCGTGGCCGATGCCGACTGCACCCTGGTGCTGATCGACGCCGGCAGCCGTGGCGTGCTCGCCGGTGTCGACTGCCGCCTGGTGGAGGTGCCGTCACCCTGGGTCGATGCAGGCGCGGAGGCGCCGAACGTCACGCAGGACACCGACCGACCGGCCTATGTGCTCTACACGTCCGGCACCACGGGACGTCCCAAGGGGGTCGTGGTCAACCATCACAGTCTCGGCAATTTCCTCGCGGCGATGCGCGACCTGCTGGAGCCCCGGCCGCAGGACTGCCTGCTTGCGGTGACCACTCTGGCCTTCGACATCGCGGGGCTCGAACTGTTTCTGCCGTTGTCCGTGGGCGCCCGTGTGGAGATCGCGTCGGCGGCGGAGAGCCGCGACGGCGTGCTGCTGGCACGCCGCCTGGCGGCCTGCGGCGCCACGCTGCTTCAGGCGACGCCGGCCGGCTGGCGCCTGCTGCTGGCGGCAGGATGGCAGCCCGATGCGAGGCTGACCATGCTGGTCGGCGGCGAGGCGCTGCCCCGTGACCTGGCCGACATGCTGCAGCCGGCGCCGGGGTGCGTGTTGTGGAACCTGTTCGGCCCGACCGAGACGACGATCTGGTCCACCGCGCATCGCGTGGAGCGGAGCGCACTGCCCGCAGGCTCCGTGCCGATCGGGCGACCGATCGGCAACACCCGTGTCTACGTGGTCGACCCGGAGGGACAGCCGGTGCCGATCGGTGTGGTGGGAGAGCTGCTGATCGGCGGGGCCGGCGTGGCGCAGGGCTACCACGGCCGGCCGGAGCTCAGCGCCGAGCGCTTCCAGGCCGACCCCTTCGCCTTGGGAGCGCGGGTCTACCGCACGGGCGACCTGGCGCGCTGGCGCGCCGACGGGGTGCTGATGTTTCACGGCCGCATGGACCATCAGGTCAAGTTGCGTGGCTTCCGCATCGAACTCGAGGAGATCGAGGCGGTGCTGGTCGAGCATCCCGCGGTACGCGAGGCCGTGGCCGCACTGCGCCCCGGCACAGGCCGCAGTGGCAGCCATGACGGGCACCTCGCTGCCTGGGTCGTGGCGGTACCGGGGGAGCCCGCACCGTCGGTGGAGGCGTTGCGCGGTCATTTGGCGGCCCGCTTGCCGCCCTACATGGTGCCTTCGGTTCTTTCCGTGCTGCCCGCCATGCCGCGCACGCCCAATGGCAAGATCGACCGCAAGGCGCTGCCCGACACGGTCCTCGCCCATCCCGGCGCAGCGACGGTGCCACGCACCGGGCTCGAGGATCGCATCGCTGCGCTCTGGCGCGAGGTGCTCGGACACGACGCAGTCGGCGTGCACGACAACTTCTTCGATCTGGGCGGGCATTCGCTGCTGCTGGCCCGGTTGCAGGCGCGCCTCAACGCTGAATGGGCCGAACGCCTGCCCCCGGGGGGCATCGCGATGACCGATCTGTTCCGCGACCCCACGGTCGCAGGCATGGCCGCACTGTTGGCCGGTGACGGCGGCAGCGCGCTCGATGGCCTGCAGGACCGTGCCGGGCTGCGGCGTGCGGCCCAAGCCAGGCAGGCGGGGCGGCGCCAGCCGGTGAGCCCGGCCGGAGACATCCCATGAGCGACCTCGGTACGCACAAGGACAGCGACGGCGATCACGCCGGGCGCATCGCCATCGTCGGCATGGCCGGCCGCTTTCCGAAGGCTGGCAGCGTCGAGACGCTCTGGCGCAACCTGCTGGACGGCGTCGACGGCATCACGACACTGAGCGATGCCGAGCTGGAGGCCGCTGGCGTGCCCGAGCGGGTTCGGCGTGACCCCGCTTTCGTACCGCGCCAGGGCGTGCTGGATGGCATCGAGCTTTTCGACGCAGGCTTCTTCGGCTATGGAAGCCAGGAGGCTGCCAGCCTCGATCCGCAGCACCGCGCCTTTCTGGAGGTGGCCTGGGAGGCGCTCGAGCACGCGGGGATCGATCCGGCCCGGCCGGCGGGGCCGATCGGCGTGTACGGCGGGTGCGGCGTGCCCACCTATCTGATGCACAACCTGCTGGGCGCCGCCATGGCGAACAGCGAGGACGCCGCGGCCGCTTTTGCGACGCTCATCGGCAACGACAAGGACTTCCTGGCGACGCGCGTGGCCTACAAGTTCGACCTGACAGGCCCCGCCGTGACCGTGCAGACCGCCTGCTCGACCTCGCTGGTGGCGGTGCACATGGCCTGCCAGGCACTGCTCTCGTACGAGTGCGATGCCGCGCTGGCCGGTGGCAGCAGCATCACCGTGCCGCACGGTGTCGGCTACCTCCATCAGGAAGGCATGATCCTGTCGCCCGACGGGCGTTGCCGGGCTTTCGACGCCGATGCCGGAGGAACAGTGTTCGGCAGCGGATGCGCCGCGGTGGTGCTCAAGCGTCTCGCCGATGCGCTGGCGGATGGCGATCAGATCGACGCCGTGATCCTCGGCACCGCCATCAACAACGACGGTGCCGCCAAGGCCGGCTACACCGCACCCGGCGTGTCCGGGCAGGCCAGAGTCATTGCGCTGGCGCAGGAGATGGCGGGCGTCGATCCGGCGCGCATCGGCTACATCGAGGCCCATGGCACCGGGACGCCCCTGGGCGACCCCATCGAGGTGGCGGCGCTGACGGAAGCCTTCCGCCGCGCCACCGACGCCGTCGGCTATTGCCGCCTGGGAACGCTCAAGAGCGCTGTTGGCCATCTCGATACCGCGGCGGGCGTCGCCGGACTGATCAAGGCGGCCCTCGCGGTGCGCGAAGGCGAGATCCCGCCGACGCAACACGTGGTGAGTCCGCACCCGGCGCTGGCCCTGGAAAGCTCGCCCTTTGTCCTGGCCGATCGGCGGCAGCCCTGGCCCGAGGTGGGTGGACCGCGGCTCGCCGGCGTGAGCGCCTTCGGCATCGGCGGCACCAACGCCCATGTGGTGCTGGGCGAGGCGCCCGCCCGCCGGGTGCCAGCGACAACGGAGGTTTGCGAGGGGCCGGCGATCCTGCTGCTGTCGGCGCGCTCCCCGGGCGCACTGGCGGGACTGGCCGGCCGGTATGCCGCATTCCTGAAGCGCTCGGAGGCTGCGCTGGCCGATGTCTGCGCTTCGTCCATGCATCGGCGTACCTTGCACAGATGGCGCCTTGCCGTCGCAGGCCGCACGCTGTCCGAGCTGGGGAGCTCGCTGGAGGCCGCGATGCCGACGCTGGCAACGGATTCGACGCTCGATGCCGAGCGCCTGGGCGGGACGCGGCGCACGGTGTTCGTCTTTCCTGGCCAGGGCTCGCAGTGGGTGGGCATGGGTCGAGAGCTGCTCGCCCGTGAGCCGGTGTTCCGCGAGGCCGTGGCGGCCTGCGCGCGCGCGCTGGCCCCGTGGATCACCTGGGATCTGGAAGCGACGCTGCGGGGGGAGGGGCCTGATGCGGCGCTCGAAGCGATCGACGTGGTGCAGCCGGCATTGTTTTCCATGCAGGTTGGACTCGCCGCGCTCTGGCGCAGCCGCGGCGTCGTGCCCGATACCGTCCTGGGGCATTCGATGGGGGAGGTCGCTGCAGCGGCAGTGGCCGGAGCCCTCAGCCTGGACGATGCCGCCCGTGTGATCGCGCTGCGCAGCGCGCTGCTGCGCACGGTCAGCGGCCATGCGGGCCACAGCCGCGGCGCCATGCTGGCGCTCGATCGGTCGCCGGACGAGGCACAGGAAGCATTGCGCGCGCTGGCCATCGACGCCATCGTGTCGGTTGCGGTGAGCAACGGCCCACGCACCTGCGTGCTCTCCGGCGATCGTGAAGCGCTGGAGCATCTCGCGACGACGCTGGAAGCCGCGGGCGCGGTGACCGCCTGGGTGAAGGTCGACGTGGCCTCGCACGGACCGCAGATGGATCCGCTGGAAACGCGCCTGCGCGCTGCGTTGGCGGGCATTCGGCCTCAAGTGCCCACGATACCGTTCTTCTCCACCGTCACTGGCGGCTGGGTCGGTGGTGCCGGGGTTGACCCGGACTACTGGTGGCGCAACCTGCGACATCAGGTGCGCTTTCACGAAGCGGTCGCCTCGCTGGCCGAGGCCGGCTCCGTCGTGTTCCTGGAACTCAGCCCGCACCCGCTGCTGGTGGAGCCCGTGCGTGCCGTCCTTTTGCACGGCGGCCGGGTCGGTCTCGCCCTTGGCACGCTGCAGCGCGATGCCGACCCCGTGCTGTCGATCGCAGAGGCGACYGGCCGCCTGTTCGCCGCTGGCCAGCCGGTGTCCCTCACCACCGGGCTGCCGGCACGCTGGTCCTATGTGCGCTTGCCATCCTATGCCTGGGAGCACAGCCGTCACTGGGTCGTGCCACCGGCGCGGGGCGTGCAACCTGGTGCGGCGCCCCTGTATGCCAACGCCGGCGACAGCGAGACCTCCGCGAGCGATCCTTTGCCGGATGCGCCGCAAGGCGACATCGAACGGCGGCTGGCACACCAATGGCGCGCGGTGATCGGCGCGATGCCCGCTGGCCGGCATGCCAGCTTCTTTCTCTCCGGCGGGCATTCGCTGATGGCGCTGGGGCTGCTGAAACGGGTGCGCGCGGAATTCGGCGTCACCCTGACCGTGCCGCAGTTCCTCCAGGCGCCGACCCTGGCGGCATTGGCCGGCCTGGTGGCAAGCGGGATGGATCGCACGGCTGCAAACGACGCGCCCCAAGCCCCGCCTTCCACGCTGCTGGCGATCCAGCCTGAAGGCGACCTGCCGCCGTTGTTCATGGCGACGCCGATCATGGGGACGGCCTTCCCCTACTTCCCGCTGGCCGCCATGCTGGGGGCGGGACAGCCCTTCTATGCGCTCGTTCCGCCGGGCATGCAGGACGGCGGGCCCACCCTGCCGAGCCTTGGCGCGCAGGCCGTCGCCTTCGCCGATGCCATCGAGGTGGCGCGGCCGGTGGGGCCGGTGTGCGTGGGTGGCTGGTCCTTCGGAGCGCCGGTTGCATTCGAGGTTGCGCGCGAGCTCGATCGGCGCGGCCGCACCGTTCTTGCAACGCTGCTCATCGACACGCCCGCGCAGATCGCGGGCCAGCTCCCCGGTCCGATCGAAGCCCTGCGCTTTCTGCTGGGCACCGTGCTGGGCAACATCGCCCCGTACGTGCGCGGCTACCTGAAGCTGCGCGGCAGGGCGGGTGCGGAAGGTCTGCTGGCCATGCTGCGGGTCTACGGCGCCAACGCAAGGGCGGCGATGGGCTATCGGCCGCAGCCATGGCGTGGCGCGGCCATCTTGATGCGCACGGCGAGCGCCGGCACCTCGGCCGACCGCACGGAAGACTGGGGCTGGTCCCAGTTGGCCCAAGGCGGCATCCAGGTGCTGCACATTCCCGGCAATCACATGACGCTGCTCCAGCCGCCCCACGTGGCTGCCGTGGCGGCGGTGATCGCCTCCACCCTTGCCGAGCAACAGCGCGTCGGTACGGGCCCTGTTGCTGCGCTGTATCCGAAGGAATTGTCGTGATCCATACCGAATCGGGAGGCCAGATCCCCAACGATCCTGCCACCATCATGCGTCTCCTCGCCGAGGCGACACCTCAGAACCCTGCACCCGGTTTCATGAAGTCGGCCTTGACGGGTGTCTTCCGATGGGACCTGGTGCAGCCTTTCCCGATCCAGGATGCGGAAGACCGGCTCGCAGGCGATCTGCTGCTTCAGCGCCAGACCGAATTCCTGCTTGCCTACATCGATCCCACCCGGGTCGATGCCACCGGGCATCTGCCGCCAGACTTCGTCGCGCTGGTGCGCGATGCAGGTCTGCAGAAGCTCATGTTGCCGGTCGCATTGGGCGGCGATGGCGTCTCGCCGCTCAACATGGCCAGGTTCACGGAGTTGACGGCGAGCTGGTGCCCCGCCGTGGCGATGTCTCTCTCCGTCAACAACTACCTTGGGGCACCCGCCTATGCGTCCTGGATGAGCGATCCGAGCGCCATGCAGGAAGTTGCCGACCTGGTGAAAGCGGGCGCCATTTCGGCGCTGGCCGCCGTCGAACTGCAGGGCGCGTCCAATCCGATCTTCCAGACCACTGCACTTCCCAGCGCCGACGGGACCCAGTTCGTGATCAACGGGGCCAAGTGCTACATAGGCAATGGGCCGATTGCAGACCTGCTCGTGCTGCCATGCACGACCTTCTCCGAAGGCACGCACGGTGCCATCGGCATCTCGGTGTTCATCGTGGACACGCGCCATCCTGGTTTTCGCGTCGCGAGCCAGCAGTCCTACATGGGGCTGCGGGGGCTGGCCAGTGCAACCCTGGAGTTCACGGACTTCGTGGTTCCGGCTTCCCGCATGGTCGGCGAGTTCGGCAAGGGCCTGGACGTGGTCATGGCCATCCAGCAGCCCAATCGCATGTTCATCAATGCCCTCGCCCTGGCTGCGTCCAAGCTCTGCCTGACGTGGTTGCGCGATTTCAGCAACCGGCTCTACATGGAGCAACCGCTCAGCACCTATGCGGCGACGCAGTCGACGCTGGCCGAGGTCGCCGCCAGCATCTTTGCGCAGGAGAGCGTGATGCGCTGGACGACGCTGACCCAGGCCGAAGGCCAGCGTGACCTGTGGAGCGAGTGGTCGGCCATGAAGCCATGGGGCAGCGACGCGGTGTGGGGCGTGATCGACAGCACCATGAGCCTGATCGCGGGGCGTGGCTACGAGACGGCTGTGTCGCTGGCCCGGCGTGGTGTCGTGCCGTACCCGGTGGAACGTTTCTATCGGGACATGCGTGTCCTGCGGATCTTCGGAACCACCAACGAACTGCTGACCATGAACCTGGGTCTTTCAGCCGTGATGGCGATCGCGAAGGGCGGCACGCCTGTGCAGGCGCCGGTTCCTCCCACGCAGTCCCTGTCGCCGGTCAACCGCGCGCACCTCGAGGCCGCGGCCGTCCTGACCACCCGCATCTCGCAGGCCGCGCAGGCCTTGATCGAACGCAGCGGCGGTCTCATGGCCGCTGCTGCGCAGCAACCTGCCCTGGTGGAGATCGGGCGTGCGCTGTGCTTGCTCTGGGCCCAGGCGGTGACCTTGTCCCGGGTGGAGAGCGAGGCGTCCGTTGCCGGAGACGAGGGTGCTCAGATGCAGGCGCTGGCCGACCTGTACTGCCGCGATGCGGCGAGCCGCGCATCGTCCGCACTGGAAACCGCGTCACAGTACCAGCCCGAGCCCGCCGCTTCGGTCAGCACGCAGGTGATGGCCGGTTCGCTGCAATGGCTGACCGCGGACGTGATCACCGAGATTCCGCCCGCGTGATGCCGGTAGAGAGTCAGGTGGACCTGTGGCTCTGCGACCTGGACGATCTCGACCGGGTCGAACTGCAACGCCACGCCGTGCTTCTCGATGAGGGCGAGATCGTGCGCTGGCAGCGCTATGTCCGTCAGGAGGATCGCGACCGCTTCCTGGCCGGCAGGGCACTCACGCGCCGGGTGCTCGCCGAGTGCCTCGGTGTGCCGCCGGCAGCGCTCGCGTTTTCCGCAGGACCACAGGGCCGCCCCTGTCTCGTCGCGCCTGCGACGACCGAGGGCGCGACGGGGAACATGAACCCGTTGCACTTCAACCTGTCCCATTCGGGTGCGATCGTGGCGTTGGCGCTCGCGTGCGAGCCGGGCGTCGGCGTGGATGTCGAGGCGATGCATCGCGCCACGGACATCCATGGCATTGCGCAGAGCGTGTTCACGTCGTCGGAGCAGGCCCTGCTGGCAGCAGTTCCCGGGCCGGAACAGCAGCCGTGTTTCTTCAGGTTGTGGACGTTGAAGGAGGCGTACAGCAAGGCCCTGGGCATGGGCTTTGCCATGGACTTCCAGTCATTCGCCGTGGCGCTGGAGCCGCATGACCGGGCGCGGCTGGTGCTTGCAGCCGACGAAGAGGCGAGGGCATGGACACTGCTTTGTCTTCCCGTACGGGCTGGCTATGCCCTCGGTCTTGCGGTCCGGTCGTGCGGTCGACCGGTCGACCTGCGAGGCCCCTTCGACGGCAGCGCATTGCTGCGGCGCAGTTCCGGTGCGGACCCGTAGAATCGGGCCGTTCGCAAATCACGGTTGCGGCTTGGTGGCTGACGCAGCCGACGTTCGACTTCATTTTCTACATAGGCGACACCATGCTCGTTTCAGAGACTTTGCACGACAACATCGTGATCGTCGATATCTTGGGTCGAGTCGACAGCACCACATGTGAAGAAGTAGAGGCTGTGCTGATCGAGCATGCGAAGCGGGCAGACTGTCGTTTGCTGATCGACCTCCAGCAGGTGGCCTACATGAGCAGCGCAGGCCTGCGGACGTTCCTGAAATGCGCCAAGGCCATCAAGATCTCGCAAGGGCGTCTTGTTCTCTCGTCGATGAACGAGAACGTGTTCCAGATCTTCGAGTTGAGCGGTTTCACCAAGCTCTTTCAGTTCGCCCAAACGCGCGCGGACGGGGTCAAGTTGCTGACCTGATCGCGAGCGGAAGGCACCGCCGCACGCATCGTTGAGCAGCGAGACGCAGAAGTAGAGCTACTGCTCTCCACGATCAGCAACGACCGCAAGCTGTCTGCGCCCCGACCATAGGCTGCACGTTGCCAATGGATTGGGGCGGCCGCTTCGCATTCAGATGATGAACCACAAAGCGAAGAACACAAGCAAATACGAAGACACCAAGAGCTGAGCGAACTGTTTGGCCATGTGCGTTCTCCAGTGAGGTGGACAACCGGCGCCGCTTGTTTGCCTGTCTTGGGCAAAGCGTTTCGCCGTGAAGTCACTGTAGAAATTGCGCCGCATGCGCGCATGAGCGGTACGCACCTTTTTCCGAGGAGACAAATGCCCCGCTCCCTCACTGCTGCCCATGACAAAGCGCCTGCTAGAGGCCGGAATGAATGGAGTCGGAAGATCGACCTTCTACGCTCTGCCACCTTGACGGCATCGGCATCACATCGGCAGCGGCGGCGGGATGCGGGATGCGGATACTCAGCGAGCCGCGCGATGTAGGTGAGC
>NZ_JBFUHN010000064.1:0-42037 GCF_056402375.1 Variovorax sp. P4_B10
GCGGCCTAGGGCCGCATGCCTCCTCCTTTATTTCGCTGCGCAGAGCACACCATCGGCGTGATCGCTCAGAGCACTGGTTGATCGGCCGCAAACCCACAGCGTGCCCTCGTGCGCAGGGCACCGGGTGCTCCCCGCAGCGAAACAAAGGAGGAGAGGCGGAAGCCGAAGCGGGGGACATTCGCGGAGGGGAGCACCCGGTGGCCTGTGCACGCRCCCTGAACAAATCGCCTAACGCTGCCCACTCGGCAGCAGCAGATGCTTCGCCCCGATGTGCGCCTCCATCTCGTGCATGTGCGCCTCGGCATCGACCATGTGCTCGGTCATCAGCCGGCGCACTTCATCGGCATCCTCCTTGCGATACGCCGCCAGCAGTTGCGTGTGATAGTCGACGTTGGTCTCGCCGAAGTGATGGTGGTCCAGCGCCTTCTTGTAGACCACGAGGTCACGCAGCAGGTCGTTGAGAAACCGGCACATGAACGACAGCACGGGGTTGGGGCAGCTCTCCGCCAGCATCGTGTGAAACGCCAGCTCGGCTTCGCGCTGCATGCGCAGTTCGTCCTCGTTGGTCGGCTCGATGGTGCAGAGCCGGACGTTTTCTTCCAGCCGCTCGAACTGCTCGGGCGTCAGCTTGCCGACCACGCTCACCGCCAGCTCGGGTTCCAGCGCCTTGCGCAGCTGGTAGATGTGATGTCCGTCCAGATGGTGGAAGTGCAGGAAGTTGCGCAGCGGCTCCGATGCATGGTCCACCGACACCTGCTGCAGGTACGCGCCGCCACCGGGGCCGGTGCGGATGGAGATCAGTCCGCGCACTTCCAGCGCCTTCAGCGCCTCGCGCACGGTGCTCTTCGAATAGCCGAAGAGCTCGATCAGCTCTTTCTCGTTCGGTAGCCGGTCGCCGGGCTGCTTGCGCTCGGCCACGATCCAACGCTTGACGTCCTCGACGATGACGTCCGAGAGCTTCTGCCGCTTAGGACGGTTCTCTCCCACTCTCATTGAAACGCTCCATGCCCATCGGGAGATGCGCGGAATGCGCAACAGCGCGCGATCTTAAACGGCGTCATCGGCGGGGGCTGGTCGGTTATGGGCACAAGGCTTGCTAGAGGGTTTTTACCAGCATATTAATCCTATTTATCCGCTTAAATTCGCCAGCGCTCGCAGGCACCACCTTCCCCTTACATCCACACACGACCGGAGAACCCCATGCAACGCAGACACCTTCTTCAGCTGGCCGCCCTGTCGGCCGCACCCGCATCGCTCCTGGCCGGCCGCGCCGCTTTCGCCCAGTCCGCCGACGCCATCCGCTTCGGCTGCCCGGTGCCCATGTCGGGCGCGTTCGCCGCCAACGGCAAGTTCGCCGACCTGGGCATGAAGCTGGCCATCGAGCAGTACGGCAGCGTGCTGAAGCGTCCGCTGGCCTACACGGTACTCGACACCGAAGGCAAGCCGGCCACCGCCGTGCGCAAGGTGCAGGAAGCCTCGCAGCAGCAGGGAGCGAAGTTCTTCGCGGGCGGCATCCTGTCGTCGGAAGCGCTGGCCATGGGCAAGGAGGCCGAGAAGGCCGGCGGCCTGTTCATTACCACCGCGGGCGCGGACGAGATCACCGGCAAGGACTGCAATCCCGCCACCTTCCGCTGGTCGGTGCCCACCTTCGGCGCCGTCGAGCAGACGGTGCGTCCGCTGATCGCCTCGATGCCGAAGGCCAAGCGCTGGTACACGATCACGCCGCAGTACGTGTTCGGCGAAGGCCTCCTCGGCGCGGCCAAGAACATCTTCCAGGAGAAGGGCATCGAGCACGTGGGCAACAGCTACCACTCGCTCAACGAGAAGGAGTTCAGCGGCTACCTCACCAACGCGATGGCGGCCAAGCCCGACGTGCTGCTGCTGCTGAACTTCGGTGCGCAGTCGTCGGCCGCGCTGCGGCAGGCGGTCAGCTTCGGCATGCACAAGAACATGACGATCCTCATTGCCTGGGCCTCGGGGCTGGAGCAGTTCGATGAACTGGGCGCAGACCTGTGCGAGGACGTCTACTTCGGCGCGCAGTACTGGCACACGGCCGACACCACCCTCAACAAGGACCTGGTGAAGCGCACGGCCGACAAGCTCAAGATCGTGCCCAACTACAGCCTCGCGGGCTCGTACGTGTGCACCAAGATCCTGATCGACGGCATCATCAAGGCCGGCACCGTGGACCCGAAGGCGGTGATCGCGGCGCTCGAAGGCATGAAGTACGACGGGCTCACGGGCACGGAAGAAATCCGCAAGGCCGATCACCAGGTCATCAAGGACTACTACCTGCTCAAGGGCAAGGCCAAGTCGAAGATGAAGAACCCGGCGGACTTCGTCGATGTCGTGAGTTCCGGCAAGTCCTTCCTCCCCATCGACAAGACCGGCTGCAAATTGGGCTAACCCCCAGGCTTGCCCACTGCGTGTGGCCTCCACCCCCCTTGCAGGGGGCAACACCTGCGGCCCGGCAAAGCCGGTTCCGCGGTGTTCCTGGAAGGGAGGAGGGCCGCGCCACCACTACTCACCCCTATGACCGTCTACCTGCTCCAGACCATCAACGGAATCGGCATCGGCATGCTGTATTTCCTGCTGGCCGTTGGCTTGTCCATCGTGTTCGGCCTGCTGCGCTTCGTGAACTTCGCGCACGGCGCTTTCTATCTGCTGGGCGCCTACCTGTGCTTCCAGGCCATGCAGTGGGGGCTCGACTTCTGGGCCGCACTGGTGCTCGTGCCGCTGTGCGTCGGCGCGCTGGGCTGGCTGGCGGAGAAGCTGCTGCTGCGCCGCGTCTACGCCAAGGCGCATGAGTTCCACATCCTCGTGACAGTGGGCCTTGCGCTCGCGGTGCAGGAAATCGTCATCGTGTTCTGGGGGCCGCTCGGTAACAGCGTGCCGACGCCGGACCTGCTGCAGGGCGTGGTCATGTGGGGCGCGTTCGTCTATCCCAAGTACCGGCTGTTCGTGATCGGCTTCACTGCGGTACTCGCAGTGCTCCTGTGGTGGGTGCTCGAAGGCACGCGCCTGGGCAGCGCAGTGCGTGCGGGCAGCGAATCGACCGAGATGGTGTCGCTGCTCGGCATCAATGTGTTCCGCGTGTTCAGCCTGGTGTTCGCGCTGGGTGCGGCCACGGCGGCGTTGGCCGGTGTGCTGGCTGCGCCGATCCGAGGGGCGGAGCCCTTCATGGGCGTCGAGGCACTCAGTGTCGCTTTCGTTGTGGTGGTGATCGGCGGCCTGGGCAGCTTCGGCGGCGCGCTCGTCGGCGGCCTGCTGATCGGCATCGTGCAGAGCCTCATGAGCACCATCTGGCCGCCGGGGGCGAGCCTGATGATCTACGTCGCGATGGGAGCAGTGTTGCTGCTGCGCCCGCATGGCCTGCTCGGCCGCAGAGGATGAACCACGCCATGCCAAGAAAAATCACTTTCCTCCTGGCGCTGATCGTCGCGCTGGGCCTGCCGCTGGTGCTGCGCTCGGGCTCGCTCGCGAGCGAGGTGCTGATCTATGCGCTCGCCGCGCTGGGCTGCAACCTGCTGCTGGGCTACACCGGGCTGCTGTCGTTCGGGCAGGGCATCTTCTTCGGGCTGGGCAGCTACACGATCGCCATCCTCCTCACGCGCCTGCAGCTGCCAATGCCGCTCGCGCTGCTCGCCGCCATTGCCATGGGCGCATTGGGCGCGGCGGTGGTCGGCTGGGTCGCCATCCGCCAGCGCGGCACCTACTTCGTGATGCTCACGCTGGCCTTCGCGCAGATGTTCTATTTCGTGGCCTACACCGCCTCCGGACTCACGGGTGGCGACAACGGGCTGCTCGACGTGCCGCGTCCGGCCTTCATGGACACGCCCTGGAAGTACTACGCCTTCGTGGCCGTGGTCTTCCTGATCGCATTCGGCCTGCTGCTGCGGGTGACCGATTCGATCTTCGGCCGCACGCTGCTGGCCATTCGCGACAACGAGGACCGCGCTGCGGCCGTCGGCTACAACCTCAAGCGCTTCAAGCTGCTGGCCTTCGTGATCTCGGGCGCCGTCACCGGGCTTGCGGGTGGGCTGCACGCGATGATGACCGGCATCGCGCCGCTGTCGAACGCCGAGTACCACACGAGCGAAATGATCCTGGTCATCACCGTGATCGGCGGCACCGGCAACCTGTTCGCCTCGGTGCTGGGCTCGGCCTTCTATGTGCTTCTGGCCGACTGGCTTTCCACGCTGTGGCCGCGGTGGCTGCTGTTGCTGGGGCTCTTGCTGATCGGCGTGAGCATCGGCATGCAGCGCGGCCTCTGGGGACTGGGCGAGAGCGCATGGCGGCGCGTGTTCCGCAAGACACCGGCGCCCGCCTCGGTCGCACCTGAAGCGCAGGGAGAAAAAGCATGACGCAACCCGTACTGATCGAAGCCATCGGCGTCACCAAGCACTACGGCAAGTTCGCCGCGCTCGGCGGCGTGGACCTGAAGATCCTGCCCAACACGGTGCACTCGGTGATCGGCCCGAACGGCGCCGGCAAGACCACGCTCTTCCACATGCTCACAGGCACCGGCACCACCACGGGCGGCCGCATCCTGTTCGACGGCCACGACGTGACGCAAGAGCCCGACTACAAGCGTGTGCAACGCGGCATGGCGCGCTCGTTCCAGGTCACGAGCCTGTTCGCGAGCCTGTCGGTGCGCGAGAACCTGCGCGTCGCGGCGCAGGGCATCGCACCGCGCCAGGCCATGAACTGCTGGCGCGCGCCGGTCGGCGAGCGCGCCTGCGCCGAGACGGTGGCCGAAGTGCTGGCGCGCGTTGGCCTCGAACGGCTCGCAGACACAGCCGCCAGCGTGCTTTCGCACGGCCAGCAGCGCCGCCTCGAAGTGGGCATGGCATTGGCAGCGAAACCCAAGGCCATCTTTCTCGATGAGCCGACCTCGGGCATGGGCATCGACGACCTCGACGACATGAAGCGTCTCATCCGCAGCCTGCGCGACGCGCACACCGTGGTACTGATCGAGCACAACATGAACATCGTGATGGACATCTCCGACACCGTGACTGTGATGCAGCTGGGCCGCGTGCTGGCCGAAGGATTGCCCGGCGACATCCGTTCCGATGCGCGCGTGCGCTCGGCCTACCTCGGCAACATGATCACCGGGGGCAAGGCATGAGCGCCGCGCCGGGCCGCCCCAAGCAAGCTCGCACCGCAGTGCGAAGCACGGAGGTACCTCTATGAGCAAGAACATCCTCGAAGTCGAAGCGCTCCACGCGCACTACGGCAAGAGCCATGTGCTGCAGAGCATCTCGATGACCGTGGGCGAGGCCGAGCTCGTCACGCTGCTGGGCCGCAATGGCGCGGGCAAGTCGACCACGCTCAAGAGCATTGCCGGCGCGGTCACGCCCACCAGCGGCCGCGTGCGCTTCCAGGGCGCCGACGTGGCAGGAATGCCGCCGCACCGCATCGCCACGCGCGGCGTGTGCCTGGTGCCCGAGCACCGCGGCATCTTCAAGCTGCTGACGGTCGAAGAAAACCTGCTGCTCGGCCAGCGGCGCGATTCGCCCTGGCAGCTCGAAGACATCTACCGCATCTTTCCGCGGCTGAAGGAGCGGCGGCGCAACGGCGGCGGCCAGCTCTCGGGCGGCGAGCAGCAGATGCTGGCGATCGGCCGCGCGCTGATGAACCATCCGCGCCTGTTGATCCTCGACGAACCCGTCGAAGGCCTTGCGCCCGTGATCGTCGAAGAGATCGTCGCCCAGCTGAAGACCATCAAGGCCGCGGGTGTCGCCATCCTGCTGGTCGAGCAGAACCTCGAGGTGTGCGTGCAGCTTGCCGACCGCCACTACATCGTGGAACAGGGCGTCATCGTGCACGAGGCCGGCAACGCCGCCTTCGTGGCCGACCACGAAGTGAAAGACCGCTACCTCGGCGTGGGTCTTGCTTGAACGCGCTCGTCTTCCAGACCTCATTCGAAAAAAAATCATGAACACACTGAACAAACTTTCTCCTGCGCCCGGCGTGCGTGCACTCCGCATCGACGGCCAGCGCCTCTGGGATTCGCTGATGCAGCTGGCCCAGGTCGGCGCCACCGAGAAGGGCGGCGTCTGCCGTCTCGCGCTGACCGACCTCGACCGCCAGGGCCGCGACCTGTTCACGCGCTGGGCGCGCGAAGCCGGCTGCGAAGTGCGCGTGGATGCCATCGGCAACATCTTTGCCCGCCGCGCCGGCCGCAACAACGCGCTGCCGCCGGTGACCACCGGCAGCCACATCGACACGCAGCCCACGGGCGGCAAGTTCGACGGCAACTACGGCGTGCTCGCCGGACTGGAGGTGATCCGTGCGCTCAACGACGCCAAGGTCGTGACCGAGGCGCCGCTGGAAGTGGCGGTGTGGACCAACGAGGAAGGCTCGCGCTTCGTGCCGGTGATGATGGGCTCGGGTGTCTTCGCCGGCGCCTTCACGCTCGAACATGCGCTGGCGCAGCGCGACAACGCCGGCGTCAGCGTGGCGGAAGCGCTCACCGCCATCGGCTATGCGGGCACCGCGGTGCCTCTGGCGACTGCATCGCCCGTGGGTGCGTACTTCGAAGCCCACATCGAACAGGGCCCGGTGCTCGAAGCCAACGAGCGCGTGATCGGCGTGGTCGAAGGCGCGCTCGGCCAGCGCTGGTACGACGTGGTGGTGCAGGGCATGGAAGCGCATGCCGGCCCCACGCCGATGGAACTGCGCAAGGACGCGCTGCTGGCGGCTTCCGAGCTCGTGATCGAGGTCAATCGCATCGCGCTGGCGCATGCGCCGCATGCGCGCGGCACGGTTGGCTGGATCGACAACTACCCGAATTCGCGCAACGTGATCCCGGGCCGGGTCAAGCTCAGCGTCGACCTGCGCGCGGCGGACGACACGGTGCTGTTGGCCATGGACGCCGCACTGAAAGAAGCGGTGCAGCGCATCGCCAGCAAAGGCAAGGTCGAGACGACGGTGGAGCAGGTGGTGTACTTCCAGCCCCAGCCTTTCACGCCCACGCTGGTGTCGGCCGTGCGTGAAGCGGCGCAAGCGCAGGGCCTGACCTGGATGAACGTGATCAGCGGCGCGGGCCACGATGCGGTGTACCTCGCCCGTGTGTGCCCCACGGCGATGATCTTCGTGCCTTGCCTCGACGGCATCAGCCACAACGAGATCGAGGACGCACAGCCCGATCATCTCGAGGCCGGCTGCAACGTGCTGTTGCAGGCGATGGTGCAGAGCGCGGGAGTTGCAGCATGAAGGCGGCGCTCCGGAACATCGGCCTTCGCTTCCTCGCTGCAGGCATCGCGGTGGCAGCCACTGCCGTTGCGGCCGCAGAACCCCCCATCCTGGTGGGCCAGTCCGCCGTGCTGACCGGGCCGCTCACGCCCAACAGTCTGGCGTTCATGGAAGGCCAGACGCTGTTCTTCGATCAGTTGAACAAGGCCGGCGGCGTCGGCGGGCGGCCGGTCAAGGTGATCACCTATGACGATGCCTATGTGGCGGAGAAGGCCGCAGCCAACGCGGAGAAGCTGCTCGGCACCGACCGCGTCGTCTGCCTCTTCGGCGCCATGGGCACGGGCATCGGTGCGGCCATGGTGCCCGTCGCGACCAAGTACGACAGCTTCATCTTCGGCGGACTGACCGGCGCGGCGGTGCTGCGCGGGCCGAAGGTGCCGATCTATCACATGCGCGAGTCGTATGCCGACGAAGTCCGGCGCGTGATGACCCACCTGACGACCATCGGCGTGACGCGCATCGCCATCGTCTCGAGCGACGACGCCTACGGCAAGGGCATCGAGAAGGACGCGGTGGAGGCGCTCGAGAAGAACAAGCATCCGGCCCTCCTGACGCTGCGCTTCAATCCCAAGGACACGGATCTTTCCGCCACCGCGCAACAGGTCACCGCGAGCGGGGCGCAGGCGGTCTACGTCATTGCGGCGGGCATGCCGGCGATCAACATCATCCGCGCGCTGGTGGCCGCGCCGGTGCATCCGCAGATCTACACGAACTCGGTGGCGAGTTCCTTCCTGCTGTACAAGGAGCTCGGCGAGCGCAGCCGCGGCATTGTGCTGTCGCAGGTGGTGCCGCCGTTCTGGAAGACCCGGTTCCCGATCGTCGACGAGTACCAGCGCGCGATCAAGAGCGCGGGCAAGAGCGGCGACGGCTCCTACCTCGGCCTCGAGGGCTACATCACGGCCAAGGCCTTTGCGGAAGCGCTGCAGCGCGTCAAGGGGCCGATCACCACCGAGTCGCTCAAGCGCAGTATCGAGAACTCGCCGCCCATGAACCTGAACGGCTTCCAGATCGCGTTCCGGCCCGACAACCGCAACGGCTCGAGTTTTGGCGACATCACGATGCTGGGAAGCGGCGGAAAGTTTGCGCAATGAAGGTACTGATCGCACGACTCAACCACGAGACCAACACCTTCTCGCCGGTGCCAACGCCGCTCGCGGCCTTCGGGCCTGACGGGCCTACCTACGGCGAGCAGGCTTACAAGGACAACAAGGGCATGCGCACCGCGATGTCGGCCTTCATCGACCTGGCCGAGCAGGCCGGTGCGACGCTGGTCACGCCGGTGTCGGCCTCGGCCAATCCGAGTGGGCCGGTCGATGCGCTGGCCTACACCACGCTGACCCAATGCATCGTCGATGCGGCACCGGGTTGCGATGCGATCCTGCTCGACCTGCACGGCGCCATGGTGGCGCAGAACAGCGTGGACGGCGAGGGCGACCTGCTTGTGCGGCTGCGCGCAGCGGCGCCCGGCGTGCCCATCGGCGTGGCGCTCGACCTGCATGCCAACGTCACGCCCGCGATGGTCAGCAACGCGGACGTGATCGTCGGTTTCAAGACCTACCCGCACATCGACATGTACGAGACCGGCGCGCATGCCGGCCGCCTGCTGTTCGACCTGCTGGCCGGGCGCAGCAAGCCGGCGATGCGCTGGCACCCGCTGCCGTTGATGGCGCACACGCTGCGCAGCGCCTCGTTCACCGGCGCGATGCAGCGGGCCATCGAGGCGGCGCGCGAAGCCGAGAAGTCCGAGTCGCTCGCGGTCTCGATCTTTGCCGGCTTCTCGCTGTCGGACATCGAGGCGCCGTGCATGAGCGTGGTGGTGGTCGACGCGCAATCGCCCGAGCGTGCGCAGGCCACGGCCGATCGCATCGCCGCGCAGATGTGGGACGAACGCGAAGCCTTCATCTACCGCAGCGAGCCGCTGGCCCGGTCGATTGAGCGCGCCAAGCTGATCGCCGAGGGGGCCACGCGCCCGGTGCTGCTGCTCGACCACGGCGACAACTGCATGTCGGGCGGCAGCTGCGACACCATGGACGTGCTGCAGGAGGCGCTGGCGCAGGGGCTGCACGGCATCGGTGTCGGGCCCTTGTGCGATCCCGAGGCGGTGGCCGAACTGATCGCCGCGGGCGAGGGCGCCGAAGTGACGGTCGCGCTCGGCAACAAGGTCTCGCTGGAAGGCATCGGGCTGAAGAAGACGCCGGTGCGGCTGACCGGCACCGTGCGCTCCATCGGCGATGGCGAGTACGTGATCACCGGTCCCACCTACACCGGCCAGCGCAGCAGCATGGGCCGCACGGTGCTGTTCGACATCGGCGCAGCGCGCATCGTGGTCACCGAGCGCACGCAGGAGCCGTGGGACATCGGCGTCTTCGAATGCGCGGGGCTCGATCCGCACAAGGAGCGCTTTCTGCTGCTCAAGTCGCGCATGTACTGCCGGCCGGTGTTCGAGCCGATTTCGGCCGCACTGGTGGAATGCGACAGCCCAGGTGTCACCAGTTCGAATTACAGCCTGTTCCCGTTCAGCAAGGTGCGGCGCCCGGTCTTTCCGCTCGACCTGGTTTGAGGGGGGCGAATCTCACTACCATCGCTTCCCAAAAAGGAAACTCACCGTGAAGCGATCCCTGCTGATGACCGCCGCTCTGCTGGCCCTGTCGTGCGTCCTCCCGGCGCAGGCGCAAACCCTGAACTGCAACCGCGACTTCGCGCAGAAGGGGGACTCCAAGTTCACCATCCTGCAGAAGTGCGGCGAGCCGGTGTTCAAGGACAGTTCCTGTGCCAGGCCTGACGCGAATCCGGAAGTGATCGTGACGCCCGAATCTTCGGGCGGCAGCAAGACGGTGATCGTCAACAACAACCGCTGCGACCAGACCGAGGAGTGGACCTACCGGCCGGGCTCGGGCCAGTTCGAGACCATGCTGCTGTTCCAGAACGGCGCGCTCAAGAGCATCCGCTACGGCAGCCGCATTCCATAACCTGCCACGTCATCGACGCCAGGCGCGTGCGACGCGACCATTCCTTCACCCCGCGATGTTGCGGGTCGACACTCGAAAGGAATCGTCACCATGAACACCGCCGCACACGATGCCGCCGCCATTGCCCAACGCTACATCGCCGTCTGGAACGAAACCGACGCCGCGCGCCGCGCCGAACTGATCGAATCCGGCTGGACCGCCGATGCGCACTACGTCGACCCCATTGCGCAGGCCAGCGGCCGCGAGCAGATCAGCGCGCTGGTTGGCGCGGTGCACCAGCGCTATCCGGGCTTCCGCTTCAACCTGTTCGGCAAAGCCGAAGCGCATGGCGACAACCTGCGTTTTTCGTGGACGCTGGGGCCGAGCGGCGCGGAGGACCTGATCCAGGGCACCGACTTCGCTCGCCTCGACGCGGGCAAGCTGAGCTCCGTAACCGGCTTCCTCGACAAGGTGCCGGTCGGCGCTTGAAGGAAAGCTGAATGTCGGCCGCTCAGTCGGGCGCGCCAGTGGGCCGGCCGCGCCAGAGCTTGCGGTAGACCGTCGCCCGGCTGATGCCGAGCGTACGCGCGGCTTCCGCCACGTTGCCGCGGGCGTCGGCCACCGCCTTGCGGATCAGCGCGGTTTCCACGTCGCGCAGCCGGGGCTGTGCATCGGATGTTGCATCGGGCTTGCCATTGCCGCCGCGCTGGGGCTTGACCTGCACCCGCAGGCCCGACCACAGCGGCACCTCGAGCGCCGCATCGCCGCGCCGGGCGGCATCGAACATCATGTGCAGCGGCAGCGCGAACAGGTCGTTGAAGTGCAATGCATGCTGGCCGCGTGCCAGGGGCTGGTGCAGCATCTGCCGCGCGGCGGCGTTGGCGCCCGTGACATCGCCGTTGGCGTCGATGCACACCAGGCCCTCGGTGGCCTCGCTGCTCGGAGTGCCGGGCCAAGCCAGGTGCAGCCGCAGCTCGCAGGGGTCCTGCAAGACCAGCAGGTTCTCGATGCTGCGTGCCGAAAGGGTGGCCAGGTGGCGCAATTCGGGCCGCTCCACCGTCTGCACGCCGCTCAGGTCGAGCATGCCGATGCAGTCGCCCCGGGGTCCGAAGAGCGGTGCGCCGGCACAGCTGTAGATGCTGGTGTCGTCGAAGAAATGCTCGCCGCGGTGCAGCCACACCGATTCCTGCTCGGCCAGCGCGGTGCTGATGGCGGAGGTGCCGATCGCGCGTTCCGACAGATCGACGCCGATGCGGCCGATGTCGCGGGCATAGCGGCTGGCGGTGTCGGTGCCGTCGGGCAGCGCGCCCACGTCGATCACGATGCCGTCGGCATCGGTCAGGATCGCGAAATAGCGGGTGTCGGCGATGGCGCGGGAGAGCCGGGCGATCACCGGCCTGGCCGCCGAAACCAGCGCCCGGTTGCGCTCGGCCACGTCGCGGATGGTCGACTGGCTCACCGGATCGAAGCTCACGCGCTGCTGTGGGCGCCTGCCGGCCTCGATGCAGCGCTGCCAGGAGCGGGTGATCCAGGGGTCCAGGCGGGGAGCGTTCCGGGCGCGCGCGGCATCGCCGTGGAGCAGCTCGCGCCGGGCTTGGGCAATGGCCAGGGAGCGCTCGGGGAGAGGCGAAACGATCGAGGAAGTCATCGCATGAATTCGCGCGGGTGGGGCGGCTTTTCCTGGCTCACCGGACGGCAAGTTGTTTCATTTTGAGAATTTCGCAAGCACTGTGCAAGTGTCGAGGGTTTTGCCTAGGATAGTGCGGATAAGCGGCATCCAAGATGCTTCAGCCGAATCAGCCATCACCTTTCACGGAGACAGCCACATGCAGGTAGCTTTCAAGGTCAACGGCCGCCAAGTCACGGTCGACGCACCGCCAAACACCTTCCTTGTGCACGCGATCCGCGAGCACCTCCACCTCACCGGAACCCACGTCGGCTGCGACACCGCCCAGTGCGGCGCCTGCACCGTCCATGTGAACGGCCGGGCGGTCAAGTCATGCAACGTGCTGGTCGCCCAGGCGGCCGGCGCCGACATCACCACCATCGAGGGCATTGCCGAAGCCGACGGCACCATGCACCCCATGCAGGCGGCCTTCAAGGAGTGCCACGGCCTGCAGTGCGGGTTCTGCACGCCCGGCATGGTCATGAGCGCCATCGACCTGTGCACGCACCACCCCAAATCGAGCGAATCCGAGATCCGCGAGCTGCTCGACGGCAACCTGTGCCGCTGCACGGGCTACCAGAACATCGTGAAGGCCGTGAAGATGGGCGGCGAGGCCATGGCTTCGGGTACCCCGGTCAAGACCACCGTCGCGGCCTGAAGGAGCAGCATCATGGGTGCTTCCGATTTCTCGAATCTGCCCCACATCGGCGAAGCCCTGCGGCGCAAGGAAGACTATCGCTTCCTGACCGGCGCCGGCAACTACACCGACGACATCACGCTGGCCAACCAGAGCCATGCGGTCTTCGTGCGCTCGCCGCACGCCCATGCCGCCATCAAGTCGATCGACATTGCCGAGGCGCTCAAGATGCCCGGCGTGGTCGGCATCTTCAGCGGCAAAGACATCGAGGGAAAGATGGGCGGGCTGCCCTGCGGCTGGCTCATCAACAACCCCGACGGTACTCCCATGAAGGAGCCGATGCACCCGATCCTCGCGATCAAGAAGGTGCGCTACGTGGGTGACCATGTCGCGATGGTGGTGGCCGAGACGGTGGAGCAGGCCAAGAACGCCGCCGAGGCCGTGGTGGTCGACTACGACGTGCTGCCCGCGCTCGTGAGCGTGGCCGATGCGGCCAGGAAGGCCAGCGGCGTCACCCTGCACGACGAGGCGCCCGACAACCAGTGCTACAAGTGGGCGCTCGGCGACAAGGCCGCGGTCGACGCGGTGTTTGCCAATGCCGCGCACGTCACCCAGCTCGACCTGGTCAACAACCGGCTGATTCCGAATCCGATCGAGCCGCGCGTGGCCATCGGCAGCTACAGCCGCGGTACCGACGACTACACGCTGTATGTGTCGAACCAGAATCCGCACGTCGAACGCCTGCTGATGACGGCCTTCGTGCTGGGCCTGCCCGAGCACAAGGTGCGCGTGATCGCGCCCGATGTGGGGGGCGGCTTCGGCTCCAAGATCTTCCTGTATGCCGAAGACGTGTGCCTCACCTGGGCCGCCAAGCAGCTCAACCGCAACATCAAGTGGACGGCGGAACGCTCCGAGTGCTTCCTGTCGGACGCGCACGGCCGCGACCACGTGAGCCACGCCGAGATGGCGATGGACAAGGACGGAAAGTTCCTCGCGCTGCGGGTGCACACCGACGCCAACCTCGGCGCCTACCTGTCGACCTTCTCGACCGCGGTGCCCACCATCCTCTACGCCACGCTGCTCGCGGGCCAGTACACCACGCCGCAGATCTACGTCGAGGTCGATGCCTGGTTCACCAACACCGCGCCGGTCGATGCCTACCGCGGCGCAGGGCGGCCCGAGGCCACCTACCTGCTGGAGCGCCTCGTGTCGCGCTGCGCCTGGGAAATGAAGCTGGGCCAGGACGAGATCCGCAAGCGCAACTTCATCTCCACCTTCCCGTACCAGACGCCGGTGGCGCTGCAGTACGACACCGGCGACTTCCATGCCTGCATGGACAAGGCCCGGGTGTTGGCCGATGTCGACGGCTACGCACAGCGCAAGGCAGCCACCGAAGCCCAGGGCAAGCTGCGCGGCATCGGCTACTCGAGCTACATCGAGGCCTGCGGCATCGCGCCGTCGAACATCGCGGGGGCGCTCGGTGCGCGGGCCGGTCTTTTCGAGTGCGGCGAAATCCGCGTGCACCCGACCGGCAGCGTGACGGTGTTCACCGGCTCGCACAGCCATGGCCAGGGGCACGAAACCACCTTCGCCCAGGTCGTGGCGGCGCGGCTGGGCATTCCGGTCGACAACGTCGATGTGGTTCACGGCGACACCGGCCGTGTGCCCTTCGGCATGGGCACCTACGGTTCGCGCTCGATCTCGGTCGGCGGCGCGGCCATCATGAAGGCGCTCGACAAGATCGAAACCAAGGCCAAGAAGATCGCTGCGCACCTGATGGAGGCGAGCGACGCCGACATCGAGTTCGCGAACGGCGAGTTCACGGTCAAGGGCACCGACAAGAAGATCCCGTTCGGCCAGGTGGCGCTCACGGCCTACGTGCCGCACAACTACCCGCTCGACAAGCTCGAGCCGGGCCTGAACGAAACCGCCTTCTACGACCCCACCAACTTCACCTTCCCGGGCGGCACCTACATCTGCGAGGTCGAGGTCGACAAGCAGACCGGCGAAGTCAAGATCGACCGCTTCACCGCGGTGGACGACTTCGGCACCATCATCAACCCGATGATCGTCGAGGGCCAGGTGCACGGCGGGCTGGTGCAGGGCATCGGCCAGGCGCTGCTGGAAAACTGCGTCTACGACAACGAAACCGGCCAGCTGCTCACCGGCAGCTTCATGGACTACGCCATGCCGCGCGCCGGCGACTTCCCGCAGTTCAAGCTCGACACCGTGTGCACCCCGTGCACCCACAACCCGCTCGGCACCAAGGGCTGCGGCGAGGCCGGCGCCATCGGCTCGCCGCCGGCCGTGATCAACGCCGTGCTCGACGCGCTGGCGCCGCTGGGCGTCAAGGATTTCGACATGCCTGCCTCGCCCAGCCGCGTCTGGGAAGCGATGCAGGCCGCCGCCACCCCCTAAAACAAAGAAGGAACCACAACATGTACGCCTTCACACTCGAACGGCCAACCACCGTGGCCGATGCGGCCAAACTCGTCGCCGCGGGCGCCAAGCCGCTGGCCGGCGGCCAGACACTGCTCGCCTCCATGAAGCTCAGGCTCTCCGCGCCCGAGCAGCTGGTGGACCTGAGCGGCATCAAGGAACTCACCGGCATCAAGAAGGATGGCGGCACGATCACCGTCGGCGCGATGTCGCGGCACCTCGACGTGGCGAACAACGCCGACGTGAAAGCTTCATTCCCGGCGCTGGCCGACCTGGCAGCGCGCATCGGCGACCGGCAGGTGCGCGCGATGGGCACCATCGGCGGCTCGGTGGCCAACAACGATCCGGCGGCGTGCTATCCGAGCGCGGTGCTGGGCTCCGGTGCGACCGTGATCACTTCGAAGCGCGAAATCGCCGCCGACGATTTCTTCCTGGGCCTGTTCACCACCGCGCTGGAAGAAGACGAGTTGATCACCGCGATCCGCTTTCCGATTCCGAAGCGCGCCGTGTACGAGAAGCTGCGCCAGAAGGCATCGAACTTCCCGCTCGTCGGCGTGTTTCTCGCGCAGTACGACAGCGGCGTGCGGGTCGCCATCACCGGCGCGGGCAATGGCGTGTTTCGCCATGCCGGGCTCGAGGATGCGCTCAACAAGAGCTTCACCGCGGCAGCCGCTGCGGCCGTGAAGATCGATGCGAGCGAACTGAACAGCGACCTGCATGCTTCGGCCGCGTACCGCGCCAACCTGATCAGCGTTCTGACCCAGCGCGCCGTCACCAAAGCGCTGGGCTAGAAAGCCAGCGCCGTCGCCCGCACGTCGGAAGGCACGAAACCCTCGCGCCTTCCGCTACGCTTCGCCATGATCTTCCCGACCATCGATTCCCTCTCCGAAGGTTTGGTGCAGGCCGGCTACTTCGCCGACCGCCGCCTGGCCACGGCCGTGTTCCTTGCGCTCAAGCTGCAGCGCCCGCTGCTGCTCGAAGGCGAACCCGGCGTCGGCAAGACCGAGTTGGCCAAGGCGCTGTCGAAGGCGCTCAACCGCGAGCTGCTGCGCCTGCAGTGCTACGACGGCCTGGAGCAGCGCGAGGCGCTCTACGAATGGAACTACGCCGCACAGCTGCTGCACATGCGTGCGGCCGAGGCCACCGGCGCGGCGCGCGATGTGGAAGCTGAGGTCTACCAGCCGCACTACCTGATCCGCCGGCCGCTCCTGCAGGCTCTGCAGACGCCCGCGCCCGGCGCCGTGCTGCTGATCGACGAGGTCGACCGCGCCGACGAGCCCTTCGAGGCCTTCCTGCTCGAATACCTCGGCGAGTACCAGGTCAGCATTCCCGAACTCGGCACCGTGCGTGCCGTCGTGCCGCCAGTCACCATCCTCACGAGCAACCGCACGCGCGAACTCAACGACGCGGTCAAGCGGCGCTGCCTGTACCACTGGCTCGACTACCCCGAGCGCGAGCGCGAGCTGGCGATCGTGCGCGCCCAGGTGCCGCAGGCCGGCGAGAAGCTCTCGGCCCAGGTGGCCGCCTTCGTCGCGCGGCTGCGCGATGCGCCTTTCGTCAACGCCTTCCAGCGCGCGCCCGGCATTGCCGAAAGCGTCGAATGGGCGAGGGCGCTGATTGCGCTCGACACCGTCGAGCTCGACCCCGAAGTGGTGGTCGATACCGCCGGCATCCTGTTCAAGCAACGCGACGACGTGGCGGCGCTGACGCGCGAGCTGGCGTCGGACCTGCTGAAACCCGAGGAGCCGGTTGCGCCCTGAGCGCGGCCGAGGCCGCCCCGCATGACCGGCATCCAGCAACTCGGCGACGTACGCAGCGGCAAGCTGGCCGGAAACATCACGGCCTTTGGCCGCGCGCTGCGCCGCGCCGGCGTGCGCACCGATGCCATGCGCATCGCGCTCGCCGCCGAAGCGGTCACGCTGGTGGGTGTGGAAAACAAGCTCGACCTGGGCGCCGCGATGGAAGCCGTCATGGTGAGCCGCGAGCAGGACCGCATGGTGTTCCGCGAACTCTTCGATGCCTGGTTCCGCGACCCCGAGCTGGCCAACAAGCTGCTCGCGCAGATGCTGCCGAGCGCCGAAGGCAAGGCCGAGCCCTCGAAGCGGCGGCCGCGCGTGCGCGAGGCGCTCACCGCGCCGCGCGATCCGTCCAGGCCGGCGGTGGCTGCCAAGCCCGACAAGGAGGTCGAGTTCGATGCCGCGATGACGTCGAGCGACCGCCAGCGCCTGCAGCATGCGGACTTCAACGCGCTCGGCGCGTCCGAGTACCGGCTGGTCGAGCGGCTCGCGCGCGATGTCACGCTGCCGGTTCCCTCGCTGCCGTCGCGCCGCCTGCGCGTGGCGAACGACGCGGGCCAGCAGCATGCGCGCATGCACTGGCCCGGCGTGCTGCACGAGGCTGCGCGCACCGGCGGCGAAATCCTGCGCCTGCCGAGGCTGGCCCGGCGCGAGCAGCCGCTGCCGTTGCTGGTGCTGGTCGACGTGTCGGGCTCCATGGAGCGCTATGCACGGCTGTTGCTGGCGTTTCTGCATGCATCCACCCGGCGAGCCGGGCGGCGCGACGTGTTTGCCTTCGGCACCCGTCTGACCGACCTGACGCCGGCCTTCCGGCTGGCCGACACCGACACCATGCTGGGCGCGGCCAGCCTCGCCATCGACGATTTCGCGGGCGGCACCCGGCTCGGCAGTTCGCTGACCGAGCTGCGGCGCTTGCACGCACGCCGCCTGACGGGCCGCCGCACGCTGGTGCTGGTGATCAGCGACGGCCTCGATACCGGGGAGCCCGCGCTGCTGGAAAACGAGCTGCTGTGGCTCAAGCGCCATTCGCGCCGGCTGCTGTGGCTCAACCCGCTGCTGCGCTTCGAGGGCTACGCCCCTCTGGCGCGTGGGGCCACCGTGCTGCACCGCCATGCGGACGCGATGCTGGCGGTCCACAATCTCAGTGCCCTCGAACAACTGGCCGCCAGCCTGGCCGCCCTCATGCGGTCTGGCCGCTAGGGCCCCCGGAAGAAAAAAGGAAGACCCACCATGGAAATGCTCGGAAACCGCCGCCTCGGCGTCACCCAACAACAGGCCTGGGAGGCGCTCAACGATCCCGAGACGCTCAAGAAGTGCATTCCCGGCTGCGACAAGTTCGAGCTCACGGGCGACAACCAGTACAGCGTGGCGCTTGCGGTCAAGATCGGCCCGGTGTCGGCCAAGTTCAACGGCAAGGTGGTGTTGTCGGACATCGTCGCGCCCGATGGCTACAAGCTCACCTTCGAGGGGCAGGGCGGCGTGGCAGGCTTCGCCAAGGGATCGTCGAGCGTCACGCTCAAGCCGGTGGCTGGTGTCGTTGACGCGGCGCCCGTGCCGCCGGCAGCCGATGGCGTGGAAGCCGCGGTAGAAGCCGTCCCGGCCGACGCCGCGCCGTCGCCCGCCGGCTGCGAACTCGACTACACCGTGCAGGCCCAGGTCGGCGGCAAGATCGCCCAGCTGGGCCAGCGCCTGATCGACGGCGCCGCCAAGTCGACCGCCGACGATTTCTTCAAGCGCTTCGAGGCCGAGATGCAGAGCCGCTACGGGCCGCCGCCCGCTATTGCCGCCGAAACGGCCGCCGAGGCCCCCGCAGAGAAGACCGGCGTCATGTCCGGCCTCATGAAGAAGATCGGCCTCGGCAAGAAGGACGACAAGGAAGCGTCCGCCGCACCGGGCGACGCGGGCTGAAGACGGATCACGCCATGGAAAATCTCGACGTCATGGTGCTGCGCACGCTGCGCGACTGGCGGCGTGCCGGCAAACGCGCGCTGCTGACGACAGTGGTGCGCACCTGGGGCTCGTCGCCACGCCCGGTCGGCTCGATCATGGCGCTGGCGGACGACGGCGCGGTGGTGGGCTCGGTCTCCGGTGGCTGCATCGAGGACGACCTGATCGCGCGCTACAGCCACGCACACGGCAACGGCGAGGACGTGCCCCTGGGGGCGCCGCCCGCGCTCGTGAAGTACGGCATCACGGCCGACGAGGCGCACCGCTTCGGGCTGCCTTGCGGCGGCACGCTGGAGCTGCTGCTCGAATACGACCCCGACGCCGCCTCGCTCGACACGCTGGTGGCCGAGCTCGAAAAAGGCCGGCTGATGCAGCGCACGGTGACGCTCGCAACCGGCGCCGTACGGCTCGCCGAAGCCACTGCGCCCGACGCGCTCAAGGTGGACGGCACCGAGCTCACCAACACCTTCGGCCCCGAGTACCGCATGTTGCTGATCGGCGCCGGGCAGCTGGCCGAGTACCTCGCGACCATGGCCAAGTTCAGCGGCTTCGCCGTGACGCTGTGCGACCCGCGCGCCGAGTACCGTACCGCCTGGTCCCTGACGGGCGTGACGATCACCACCGAGATGCCCGACGACGCGGTGCTGGCCTTCAAGCCCGACCGCCGCAGCTGCGTGGTGGCGCTCACGCACGATCCCAAGCTCGACGACCTCGCGCTGCTCGAGGCGCTGCAGAGCGAGGCCTTCTACGTGGGCGCCATCGGCTCGCGCCGCAATGCCGATGCGCGGCGCGACCGCATGATCGAGCACTTCGACCAGACGGCCGAATCGCTCGCGCGCCTGCGCGGCCCCATCGGCATCTACATCGGCAGCAAGACGCCGCCCGAGATCGCGGTGAGCGTGATGGCCGAGATTCTTGCGGTGAAGAACGCGGTGACGCTGCCGCGCGAAGTGGAAGTGGCGCGCGCCAAGGGCATGCAGCAGCTCGCGATGAGCTGAATCGCCGGCTTCGCTTTCGTTGCTCAGCCCGACTTCGCCTGGGGCGGCACGTCGCCACCCTTTTGCCGTTCGCGGAACAGCGCGGCGCGCATCAGGAAGATGGTGGTGATCGGCGCGGTGAGCGCGATGAACAGCACGATCAGGATCGCGTGCAGGAACAGGCTGTACCCCTGCACCGAGAAGTAGACGATGGTGGCGATGGTCATGCACCACACCCCCACCGTGGCGCCCAGCGTGGGCGAATGGATGCGGCGGAAGAAGGTGGGCAGCCGCACGAGGCCGAAGGAGCCGATGGCCGCGAAGGCCGCGCCCAGTACGGCGAATACGGCGGTAACGATCTCGGCCCACAGCGGCAGCGGCCCCACGATGAAATCGTTCATTCGATCACCTCCCCGCGCAGCAGGAACTTGGCCATGGCCGTCGAGCCCACGAAGCCGAACAGCGCGATCAGCATCGCGGCCTCGAAGTACACGTTGCTCGCATAGACGATGCCGAGCACCAGCATCATCAGCATGCCGTTGATGTAGAGGCAGTCGAGCGCCATCACGCGGTCTTGCGCGGACGGTCCGATCAAGAGCCGCGAGAGCGCGCAGAGCATGGCCACTGCAAGCAGGAAGAGTGCGAACTTGAGGGCCCAGAAAAGGATCGGCGTCATGATTCGAAGATCTCCATCAGCGGGCGTTCGTAGCGCGTCTTGATCATGGCGACGAAGGCGGCCTCGTCGTCCAGGTCGAACACGTGGATCAGCAGCATGCTGCGGTCGAATGCCACTTCGCCCCAGGCGGTGCCGGGCGTGAGGCACATGACCATGGCGAGCACCGCGAGCCCGTTGGGGTCGCGCATCTCGAGCGGGATCTGCACGAACTTCGAGGCGATGCGCGAGGTGCGGCGCGTCAGCAGCAGCCGCGCCACGTCGCAGGCCGACTTCAGCATGTCGTAGGTCACGGCGAAGGACAGCCGCAACGCGACGCCGGGCCTGCGCATGCGCACGGTGGCCGGGCGCAGGCCCTTGGTCAGCAGCGGCACGGCAACGGCCAGCGCCGCAGCCGAAGCCAGCGTGGCCGCTTCGAGCGACTGGTTGAGCAGCAGCCAGACGATGAAGAGCGCGAACGACAGCGGCGGGGAGGGAATCCAGCGCTTCATGGGGCTGTTCCCTTCACTGGCATCCTGGCCGGAGCGACCACCGGGTTGGGCACCTGCGTGGCGCCCATCACGGCGTTGCGGTAGGCCTCGGGTGCCTTCAGTCCGTCGGCGGTGGCCTGTGCGTGTTGCATCACGGGCCCGGCCCAGACGGTCAGTGCCACGCAGGCCGCGAGCAGCGCTGCCACGGGCAACACCTCGAGTGCGGGCAGCGAGGGCATGGTGGGGTGGGGCTGGGTCCAGAAGTGGCGGATGCCGGTGCGGCTCAGCGCGATCAGCGAGAGGAAGCCCGAAACGATCAGCAGCACCAGGAAGGTCCATGCGGCCGTCGTGATGCCCTTGTCGTCGAGCACGCCCGAGAGCATCGCGAACTTGCCGATGAAGCCCGAGAGCGGCGGCAGGCCCGCGAGCAGCAAGGTGCAGCCCATGAAACTCAGTCCCAGGAAAGCCACGCCGGCGGGAATTGCGCGGCCGTAGAGCGCCTGCGCTTCGTCGTCGAGGTTCACGTCGTCGAGCACGCGCAGGTCTTCCGCGAGGAAAGGCGCATTGCCCGCCGCCTCGTGCGGTGCGACGCTCATGCCGGCGTTGCGCCAGCGTTCGATCATGTCGGTCAGCAGGAAGAAGGCGCTGACCGCGAGCGTGGAACTCAGCAGGTAGTAGAGCGCGCCCGCCCACACGGCCGGTTGCCCGAGGCCGACGGCCGTCAGCAATGTGCCGGCCGACACCAGCACGCTGAAGCCCGCGAGGTTCGACAGCCGTTGCGTGCCGACGATGCCGATGGCGCCGACGAACAGCGTCGCGAGCCCGATGCCGATCAGTGCGGCCTGCCCGAACGCCGCCGAATCGCCGGTGTCGGGCGCGAAGAGCACGGTCCACAGCCGCAGCACGGTGTAGATGCCGAGCTTGGTCAGCAGCGCGAACACGGCGCCCACGGGCGACACCGCCGCGCTGTAGGCCGGTACCAGCCAGAAGTTGAGTGGCCACGCGCCCGCCTTGGCGAAAAACGCCGTGGCGAGGATGGCCGCAGCCGCATGCACCAGGCCGCGGTCGCCCGGCGCCAGTTCGGCAATGCGCACGCCGAGGTCGGCCATGTTGAGCGTGCCGGTCACGCCGTAGAGGATGGCCGCGCCGATCAGGAACAGCGACGAGGCCGCGAGGTTGATCGCGATGTAGTGCAGCCCGGCCTGTACCCGCAGGCGGCCCGAGCCGTGCAGCAGCAGGCCGTAGGAGGCCGCGAGCATCACCTCGAAGAAGACGAACAGGTTGAACAGGTCGCCCGTGAGGAAGGCGCCGTTGAGGCCCATGAGCTGCAGCTGCAGCAGCGGATGGAAGTGCACGCCCGCGCGGTCCCAGCGGGAGGTGGAATAGATCGAGGCGGCGAAAGCGATCACGCCGGTGAGTGCGACCATCAGGGTCGAGAGCCGGTCGGCCACCAGCACGATGCCGAAGGGCGCGCGCCAGTTGCCGGGCAGGTAGACGCCGATGGAGCCGGCGCCGCCGCCGGTGTCGGCCGCATTCACCCAGCGCAGCAGTGCGAGCGCGGCGAGCAGGCCGACGAGGCCCGAGATCACGCTCAGGGCCGACTTGGCGCGGCGGCGGTTCTCGCCCAGCAGCAGCATCAGCGCGGCGGTGAGCATCGGCACGAGGATCGGCACTGCCACGAGATGCGGCATGCTGAACTCGAGGAAGCGGTCGAGCAGGTGGAACAACTCTGTCACTCGCCGGCCTCCTTTCGCTCTTCACCGTCCACGTGGTCGGTGCCGGTGAGGCCGCGCGAGGCGAGCATGACGACGAGGAACAGCGCCGTCATCGCGAAGCCGATCACGATGGCCGTCAGCACCAGGGCCTGCGGCATCGGGTCGGCGGTGTTGGTCAGCGTGGCCTCGAAGCCCTTGATCAGCACCGGCTCGCTGTCGACCTTGAGCCGGCCCATGCTGAAGATGAAGAGGTTGACCGCGTAGGAGATCAGGGTCAGGCCCATGATCACCTGGAAGGTGCGGGGGCGCAGCAGCAGGTAGACCCCCGAACCGGTCAACACGCCGACGGCAAGGGCGAGCACGATTTCCATCAGTGCGCTCCCTCCACGGCTTCGGACCCGGATTGCGCCTTCTTTTCGTCCTGTTCGTCGGCCCAGCGGTGGCTGCGGATGGATTGGTGGGCCAGCGCGGTGAGGATCAGCATGGTGGCGCCGAGCACCAGCGCGAACACGCCGATGTCGAAGAAGAGGGCGCTGGGCACATGCAGCTCGCCCAGCACCGGCAGGTGCAGGTGCGCGGTGTGCGTGGTCAGGAACGGGTAGCCGAACACCACCGCGCCGCCGCCGGTGGCCAGCGCGAACAGGAGGCCGACGGCGATCCAGCGGCGCGGGTAGATGCGCAGGTGCTCTTCCACCCACTCGGTGCCCGAGACGATGAACTGCAGCACCAGCGCCACCGACATCACCAGCCCCGCGACGAAGCCGCCGCCCGGCGCGTTGTGCCCGCGCATGAAGAAGTAGACCGACACCAGCACCGCGAGCGGCAGCAGGAGACGCACCAGCACGGCCGGCACCATCAGGTAGCCGACGGCGGTGTCCGTGGCGCGCCGCGGGTTCAGCAGGTCGCTGCTGCCGTCGTCGACCTGCTGGCGCTGCTGGATCGGCAGCGCCATCGATTCGATGGCCGGGCGGAAGCGCCGCAGCAGCGCATACACGGTGAGCGCCACCACGCCGAGCACGGTGATCTCGCCGAAGGTGTCGAAGCTGCGGAAGTCGACCAGCATCACGTTGACCACGTTGGTGCCGCCGCCTTCGGTGAGCGCACGGTCGAGGAAGAAGGGCGAGATGCTCTGCGGGAAAGTGCGCGTCATCACGGCCCAGGCCAGCGCGGCCATGCCGCCGCCGGCGATGGTGGCCACCAGCAGGTCGCGGCCGCGGCGGCCCCAGGGGCGCAGGCGCGCGCGCGCGGGTTGGACGACATCCTTGCTGCGCATCGGCAGCCAGCGCAGGCCCAGCAGGATCAGTACCGTGGTCACGGCTTCGACCACCAGCTGCGTCAACGCCAGGTCGGGTGCGGAGAACCAGATGTAGGTCACGCACGAGACCAGCCCGGCGCCCGAGGCCAGCATCAGCGCGGCGAGCCGGTGGAACTTGGCCTGCCATGCGGCGGCGAGCGCACACACGCCGCCGATGAGCCACATCATGGCGAACATCGTCGAGAAGGGCAGCAGCTCGCGCGTGCCGGGGGCGGCAGGCATCGCCCAGAGCGACGCCGCCGCGCCCGCCGCGGCGACCGCCACCAGCAGCAGCAACTGCGTTTGCATGCGCCGCGTGCCGAACAGGCGGCGGCTGCGCCGGCCCGCTTCGCTCAGCAGCGCGAGCAGATGCTCGAAGATGGCCTGTCCGTCGAAGCGGTGCAGCAGCGGCGTGCGTGCGAGGCCGCCTTCCGCGCGCCGGCGGCGCTGCAGCAGGTAGAGCGCCGTGCCCACGGCCAGCGCGACGAAGCTCATCATGAGCGGCAGGTTGAAGCCGTGCCACACGGCGAGGCTGTATTCGGGCAGCGTGCCGCCGACCACCGGTGTGGCGGCCGCCGCCAGCAGCGGACCGATGGACCAGGCCGGCGCCACGCCCACCACGAGGCAGACCAGCACCAGCAGCTCGACCGGCACGCGCATCCAGTGCGGCGGCTCGTGCGGGTGCCTGGGCACCTCGTCGCCGCAGGGCGGGCCGAAGAACACATCGAACACGAAGCGGGCGGAGTAGGCCACGCTGAAGATGCCGGCGATGGTGGCGATGACCGGCAGGCTGAAATCGACCCAGGGCGTGGACTGGATGAAGACCGTCTCGGCGAAGAACATCTCCTTGGAGAGAAAGCCGTTGAGCAGCGGCACGCCGGCCATCGAGGCGCTCGCGATGATGGCCAGCGTGCCGGTGATCGGCATGAGCCGCATCAGGCCGCTGAGCTTGCGGATGTCGCGCGTGCCGGTCTCGTGGTCGATGATGCCGGCGGCCATGAAGAGCGAGGCCTTGAAGGTCGCATGGTTCATGACATGGAAGACGGCCGCCACCGCCGCGAGCGGGCTGTTGAGGCCCAGCAGCAGCGTGATGAGTCCGAGATGCGAGAGGGTCGAGTAGGCCAGGAGCGCCTTCAGGTCGCGCTGGAACATCGCGATGAAGCCGCCGAGCAGCAGCGTGATCGCGCCCGCGCCGCCCACCATCCAGAACCATTGCTCGGTGCCCGACAACACAGGCCACAGCCGCGCCATCAGGAACACGCCGAGCTTCACCATCGTGGCCGAGTGCAGGTAGGCCGATACCGGCGTGGGCGCGGCCATGGCGCGCGGCAGCCAGAAGTGGAACGGGAACTGCGCGCTCTTGGTGAAGGCGCCGAGCAGCACCAGCACCAGCACGGCCGGGTAGAGTGCATGCGCACGGATCAGGTCGCCCGAGGCCAGCACCACGTCGAGTTCGTAGCTGCCGACGATGCGGCCCAGCAGCAGCACGCCGGCCAGCAGGCAGAGTCCGCCGGCGCCGGTGACGGTGAGCGCCATGCGCGCGCCGCGCCGCGCGTCGCGCCGGTGGTGCCAGTAGCCGATCAACAGGAAGGAAAACAGGCTGGTGAGTTCCCAGAACAGCACCATCTGGACGAGGTTGCCCGAGAGCACCACGCCCATCATCGCGCCCATGAACGCGAGAAAGAACGAGAAGAAGCGCGGCACCGGGTCGGAGGCCGACATGTAGTAGCGCGCGTAGAGCACCACCAGCGCGCCGATGCCCAGCACCAGCATGCAGAACAGCCAGGCGAAGCCGTCCATGCGGAACACGAGGTTGAGGCCGAGGGCCGGCAGCCACTCGATCTCTTGCCGCAGCACATTGCCGTGCGCGACCTGCGGAAAGAACCATGCGGCCTGTATCGCGCAGCCGAGTGCGACGAGTCCTGCAAGCGTCGACTCCCTGTTGCGCGCGTTGGACGGCATCAACGCGGCCAGCACGCTGGCAATGAAGGGGAGTGCGACGAGAAAGACCAGGGGCATTGCGGTCGATTCTATCGACCGGCCCTCTGGCGAGCCCTATCTATAACCGCAGGACATAAGGCAGTTTTTCGAGCGTTCAGCCCGAGAAAGCCTGCACGGTTCGCAGGCCGAGCCAGGTCATGCAGAGCGACCCGCCCAGGTGCAGGGCCACCGTGCCCAGCGCGAGGCCGAGCCGGCCACTGACGAGCATGCCGACCACCTCCGCCGAGAAGCTGGAGAAGGTGGTGAGCGTGCCCAGGAAGCCGGTGATGACCATGAGCCGCCAGGCCGGGTCGATGTCGGGCAGGCCGTTGAAGAAGGCGATGGCCACCCCGATCAGGTAGCCGCCGATGAGGTTCACCGCCAGCGTGCCCCAGGGCAGCACGCTGCCCGGGTTGAGCCACAGGGCGAGACCCCAGCGCATGAGGGAGCCGACGCAGGCGGCGAGGCAGATGACGAGTACGTTCAGCAGCATGTGGGGACTTTAGCTGCTCTCTGTCTGTTCCAGAAACACCGCGGAACCGGCTTTGCCGGGCCGCAGGTGTTGCCCCCGGTAGGGGGAAGGAGAAGCGACACGAAGTGCGCGAAGCCTGGGGGCGAGCCTATTTTTCCTTGCCCATGATCACATCGGGCAGGATCGTCACGATGCTGGGGAACAGCGTGATCAGCACGATGCACAGCACCAGGCAGAAGAAGAACGGGATCGCCGCCTTGGCGATCACGTTGCTGTCCTTCCCCGTCATGTTCTGCAGCACGAAGAGGTTGAAGCCCACCGGCGGCGTGACCTCGGCGATCTCGACCAGGAGCACGATGAAGATGCCGAACCAGATCAGGTCGAAGCCGGCCTTCTGGATCATCGGCAGAACCACCGCGCTGGTGAGCACGATCATCGAGATGCCGTCGAGCGCCGTGCCCAGCACCAGGTACACCACCACCAGCGCACCGATCAGCGCGTAGGGCGAGAGGTGCATGCTGTCGACCCACTCGGCCAGTTCGCGGGGGATGCCGGTGAAGGCCATGGTCTTGGTCAGGAAGGCCGCGCCCGCCAGGATGAACATGATCATGCAGCTGGTGCGCGTGGCGCCCATGATGCCGTCCTTGAAGTTCTTCCAGGTGAGGCTCTTGCCGTACGCCGCGATGGCCAGCGAGCCCAGCACGCCGAAGGCCGCGCACTCGGTGGCCGTGGCCCAGCCCGCCACCAGCACCCAGACGATGAAGACGATCAGCAGCGCGCAGGGAATGAGGTTGCCCGAGAGCCTGATCTTTTCCATGAAGGTGGTCGGCGGGTCGGCCGGCGGCACCTGGTCGGGATTGCGCAGGCTCCACCAGCCGATGTAGCCCGAGAACAGCAGCATCAGCAGGAAGCCCGGCAGGAAGCCGGCCAGGAAGATGCGGATGATCGAGGCGTCCGCCGCCACGGCATACACCACCATCGTGATCGACGGCGGAATCAGGATGCCCAGCGTGCCCGCGGTGGCGAGCGAGCCGATGGCCAGTTTCTCGTTGTAGCCGCGGCGCTTGAGCTCGGGCAGCGCCACCTTGGCGATGGTGGCGCAGGTGGCGGCCGACGAACCCGAGACCGAGCCGAACACGCCGCAGCCGAGGATGGTGGTGTGCATCAGCCGGCCGGGCACGCGGTTGAGCCAGGGGCGCAGGCCTTCGAACATCTCCTCGCTGAGCTTGGTGCGGAACAGGATCTCGCCCATCCAGATGAAGAGCGGCAGCGCCGCGAGCTCCCAGCTCGCGTTGCTTTCCCAGAAAGCCGAGAACAGGTTCTTGCCCGGCAGCGTGTTGGTGAAGAAGGCCTGGCCGACCCAGCCGACGATGGCCAGGGTCATGGCGATCCAGACGCCGCCTGCCAGCAGCAACAGCATGATGCCGAGCAACAGCGCGCCCATCAAAAGGGTTTCGAGCATCGGGTGTCTTTGTTGTTGTGGTTCAGACGTCGGAGGAGAAGTCGCCAGCCGCGTGGCGTTCTTCGATGGCGCGCTGGTAGCTCGGCTTCTCGCCGCGCACCACGCCGACCAGCTCGTCGATCATCGCGATCAGCAGCAACCAGCAGCCGATCACGAAGGTCGATTGCGGAATCCAGATCGGAATGACGACGAGGCCCGTCGCCATTTCGGCGAACTCGTAGCTCTCGTAGGTGAAGCTGGTGGCCCAGTAGGTGAGGTAGGCCACCGACACCGCCGCGATCAGCAGGCAGATCACGTCGAGCACGCGCCGCACCTTGGCCGGCACGGCTTCGAGCAGCAGCGTCACCCGCACGAAGTCGCCGTGCCTGAAGGCATGCGCCATCGCGAAAAACGCGGCGGCGGCGCACAGCCAGGAGACGATGTCGTTGAGCCCGCTCACGTGCCAGTTCATCTGGCGGCCCACGCCGGCCAGGATCATCAGCACGAAGATCAGGAACACGCAGAACGCGCCGAGCGCGCCCGCACCGTCGTACAGACGGTCTAGGAAACGACGCACGGCTTACTTCTTCTTGTAGGCGTCGACGATGGCGGCGCCGTCGGCTCCGGCCGCCTTGAGCCAGTCGGCCTGCATGATGCCGCCGACCTGGCGCATGTCGGTGTCGAGCTTCGGCGAAGGCTTGTGGACCTTCATGCCGCGCTCGGCCAGCAGGCGCTTGTACTCATCGTTCTTTTCCTGCGCGACCTTCCAGCCGCGGGCTTCGGCATCGGCCGCGGCCTTGGTGACGGCGGCCTTGGTGGTGGCGTCGAGCGCGTCGAAGGCCTTGGCGTTGACGAGGATCGCGTTCTTCGGAATCCAGGCCTGGGTGTCGTAGAAGTTCTTGATGTGCTCGTAGGTCTTGGTGTCGTAGCCGGTCGAGCCGGAACTCATGTAGCTTTCGATCACGCCGGTGGCCATGGCGGCGCTGAGTTCGGCCTGCTGGATCTGCACCGGCTGTGCGCCGATCAGTTCGGCGATCTTGGCTGTGGCCGGGCTGTAGGCGCGCCACTTGATGCCGCGCAGGTCGGCGACCGAGCTGATCTCCTTCTTGGAGTAGATGCCCTGCGGCGCCCATGGCACCACGAACAGCACCTTGATGCCCTGCGCCGTGAGCAGCTTTTCCATGGCGGGCTTGGAGGCGTCGTAGAGCTTCTTCGCTTCCGGGTACGTGGTGGCGAGGAAGGGCACGCCGTCGAGCGCGTAGATCGGGTTCTCGTTCGCGTAATTGGCCAGCAGGATCTCGCCGGCCTGGGCCTGGCCGCTCTGCACGGCGCGCTTGATTTCGGGCGCCTTGAAGAGCGACGCATTGGCGTGCACCGTGATCTTGACCTTGCCGCCGGTGGCGGCGTCCACGTCCTTCGCGAACTGCGTGATGTTTTCGGTGTGGTAGTTGGTCGCGGGGTAGGCGGTGGGAAGGTCCCACTTGGTCTGCGCGAAGGCTGCGGCGCCAAGGGTGAGGCCCGCGAGGGCAATGCCGAACTTGTGATTCATGAGCGCGCTCCGGAATGTAGTGAAAGCAAAACGAAAAGAAGCATACGTGCAAATTTCGGGCCACTTCCTGAGRCATTTCCCTGCCATGTTGCGCGCGAGCGGCACATCTTCCGGACATGAAAAAGCCGCCCCGAGGACGGCTTTTGCGGATGGCCTGCCGAGGCTCAGGGCTTGGCGGCTTTGACGGACTTGCCGGACTTGGGTGCGGCTGCGGCAGCGGCCGCACCACCGAAGGCCTGGCCGTTGACCGTGAGGCCTTCGGCCGAGAGCTTCTCCGCCTTCTTTTCCTTCACGCCCTTGACGCGCTGCATGAGGTCGGGCCAGTCCTTGAACTCGCCTTGCTTGCGTGCATCGAGGATGCGCTTGGACATTGCCGGACCGACGCCCTTGAGGCCATCGAGTTCGGCAGCGCTGCCCTTGTTGGCATCGACCGCGGCAAACGAAACGACCGCAAACAGCATGGCCGTGGCGGCCAGGATCTTCTTGAACATGATTGAAACTCCCTCATTGTTGATTTGACTGTCAGCCGACAAGACGTCGGCTCGCGTTCAACGAAAGCAGGGAAAGGGGCGTTGACGGCTTCGCGCTTTGCCGTCGCCCCGGTGACCATTGTTCGGAAATGTGATTGGAACTTTGCTCAGAGTTCTTCGACGCGGCGCGGCGGATAGCTGTCCCAGGCCTGGCAGCCGGGGCAGTGCCAGAAGTACTGGTGCGCTTCGAAGCCGCAGGCGGCGCAGCGGTAGCGCATCAGGGGACGGGTGGCCTGGTCGAGTGCGCGCTGCACCTGCGGATGGAACTGCTCGTGCTCGAAGCGCTCGCCCGCGAGCCAGCGCGATGCGGCGACCAGCGAGGGCTGGTGTGCGAGGTGGGCAATGTAGCCATCGCGCGGGGCGGGCTGTTCGTTGCCGGCTGCGGTCGTCGTTGTCGGCGCACCTCCGAGTGCGATCAGTGCTTCGAGCACGTCGATCGAGGGTGACTCGGCATAGCGTCGTTGCAGCAGCGCGAGTGCTTCGCCTTCGCGGTGCGCCGCCACCGCCGCCTGCTGCAGCGCTGCTGCGTAGAGCGGCAGGGCAAGAGGGGCGGTGTCGCTCAGTGCCGAGAGCGTGTCGAAGGCCGCGGCCGCATCGCCGTTGCGCAGTTGCAGCGTCGCGGTGTCGATGGCCGGGCGCGGTGCCTGCGGTGCCAGTTCCACGGCCTGGGCGAGCAGCTTGGCGGCTGCGGCCGGTTCGCCGGCTGCCACGCGCTCGGTCGCCTGCTCGCACAGGTGATGGGCGCGGCGTGTGCTGTAGCTCGCCTGATCGGACTCGTCGAGCTTCTGCGCCACGTCGGCGGCCTGGGCCCATTCGCGCGAGCGCTCGTAGATGGCCAGCAGCGAGAGGCGTGCCTCGTTCTCGTAGCGCGTGCCTTCGAGCTTCTGCAGCGCAGCTTCGGCGCGGTCGAGCAGGCCGGCGCGCAGGAAGTCCTGGGCGAGCGCATGCTGGGCGCGCTCGCGGTCGGTACGGCTCAGGTCGCCGCGGCCCAGCAGGTGCTCGTGCACGCGCACGGCGCGCTGGTACTCGCCGCGGCGGCGGAACAGGTTGCCGAGCGCGAAGTGCAGCTCCTGCGTGTCGGGGTCGTTCTGCACGGCCTCGATGAAGGCGTCGATGGCCTGGTCCTGCTGTTCGTTGAGCAGGAAGTTGAGGCCGCGGAAGTAGGCCTTGGGGGCTTGCCTGTTCTCGAGTTTGAGCTGGCGAATGTCGAAGCGCGATGCGAGCCACCCGAGCACGAAGGCGACGGGCAGGCCGATCAGCAGCCAGCTGGGATCAAAGTCCATGTTGACGTACGGCGGGGAGGTCGGTGGCGGAGATGGAGGGGGCCGGCGCAGGCGCCGCCGTCGACGCCGTTGTGGCCGAGGCTTCGGGCACGGAGGGCGACTGGGCCGCCGCGGCGGCACGGTGCTTCCACCAACCCGGCAGCATGCCGAGCGCGCCCACCACGAGGCCGCCCGCGAAGGCTGCGAGCACGACCAGCACCAGCGGCGCGCGCCAGTAGGTGCCRAAGAAGAAATAGACGGTCGCGTCGTGCTGGTTGTTCAGCGCGAAAGCGAAGAGCGTAAAAAAAATGGCTGCCTTGAGCAGCCACAGGAGGTATTTCATAGCCGTTCCCGTTGCCGGGAGCATTCTACGTTTGCATCGACACGGATCAGGCCTTGCGGCCCTTGGCTTCCTTGGCGTCGAGCTCGGCGGTCTTTGCATCGACGGCCTCGCGCAATGCCTTGCCCGGCTTGAAGTGCGGCACCCGCTTCTCGGGAATCTGCACGCTCTCGCCCGAACGCGGATTGCGGCCGATGCGCGGAGGACGCCGGTTGACCGAGAAGCTGCCGAAACCGCGGATCTCGATGCGGTGCCCGCGCACCAGCGCGTCGCTCATCGCGTCGAGGATGGTCTTGACGGCGTATTCGGCATCGCGGTGCGTGAGCTGCGCAAAGCGCGCTGCGAGTTCTTCGACGAGGTCAGAGCGGGTCATAGGCCAGTGCAAAAACGTGGACGAAAAAAAAGACAGAGCGGCCCCAGGGCCTGCTCTGTCTTCGGACTCAGCTTACTTGCTGTCGTTGTTGTCGAGCTTGGCGCGCAGCAGGGCGCCCAGGCTCGTCGTGCCCGCGTTTTCGCGTGCCGACTGCTGGCTCAGGTTGGCCATGGCGCCTTGTTCGTCGACCATGTCCTTCTGCTTGATCGACAGCTGGATGTTGCGGGTCTTGCGATCCACATTCACGACGATGGCGGTGACTTCGTCGCCTTCCTTCAGTACGTTGCGGGCATCTTCGACGCGGTCGCGCGAGATTTCCGAAGCACGCAGGTAGCCGATGATGTCTTCGCCGAGGTCGATTTCAGCGCCGCGGGCGTCAACCGTCTTGACCTTGCCGGTCACGATCTGGCCCTTGTCGTTCACCGTGGTGAACGTGGTGAACGGGTCGCTGTCGAGCTGCTTGATGCCGAGGCTGATGCGCTCGCGGTCGACGTCCACAGCCAGCACGATCGCTTCGACTTCCTGGCCCTTCTTGTAGTTGCGAACGGCGGTTTCGCCGGCTTCGTTCCACGAGAGGTCCGAGAGGTGAACCAGGCCGTCGATGCCGGCAGCCAGACCCACGAACACGCCGAAGTCGGTGATCGACTTGATCGGGCCCTTGACGCGGTCGCCGCGCTTGGTGTTTTGCGCGAACTCTTGCCACGGGTTGGCCTTGCACTGCTTCATGCCCAGGCTGATGCGGCGCTTGTCTTCGTCGATTTCGAGGACCATGACTTCGACTTCGTCGCCGAGCGAGACGATCTTGTTCGGAGCGATGTTCTTGTTGGTCCAGTCCATTTCGGAGACGTGCACCAGGCCTTCGATGCCGGGTTCGAGTTCGACGAACGCGCCGTAGTCGGCAATGTTCGTGACCTTGCCGAACAGGCGGGTCGATTGCGGGTAGCGACGCGAAACGCCCATCCACGGGTCATCGCCCATTTGCTTGAGACCCAGCGAGACACGGTTCTTTTCGGTGTCGAACTTGAGGATCTTGGCGGTGATTTCCTGGCCGGCCTGAACGACTTCGCTCGGGTGGCGGACACGGCGCCATGCCATGTCGGTGATGTGCAGCAGACCGTCGATGCCGCCGAGGTCGACGAACGCACCGTATTCGGTGATGTTCTTGACGACGCCGCGCACGACTGCGCCTTCCTTCAGGGTTTCCATCAGCTTGGCGCGCTCTTCGCCCATGCTGGCTTCGACCACGGCACGGCGCGACAGCACGACGTTGTTGCGCTTGCGGTCGAGCTTGATGACCTTGAATTCGAGGGTCTTGTTTTCGTACGGGGTCAGGTCCTTGATCGGACGCGTGTCGATCAGCGAGCCCGGCAGGAACGCGCGGATGCCGTTGACCAGAACGGTGAGACCGCCCTTGACCTTGCCGCTGGTGGTACCGGTGACGAAGTCGCCCGATTCCAGGGCCTTCTCGAGTGCGAGCCACGAAGCCAGACGCTTGGCGGTGTCGCGCGAGAGGATGGTGTCGCCGTAGCCGTTTTCAACGCTGCCGATGGCAACGGAAACGAAGTCACCGGCCTGAACTTCGAGTTCGCCCTTGTCGTTCTTGAACTCTTCGATCGGCACGTACGCTTCGGACTTCAGACCGGCGTTGACGACGACGTGGTTGTGTTCGACACGCACGACTTCGGCCGTGATGACCTCGCCGGTGCGCATTTCGGAACGCTTCAGGGACTCTTCGAATAGGTCGGCAAAAGATTCAGACATTTGTGGTTCCTTCCGTCAGGCAGGGTTGGCAGGCGCTATTGCGAAATTGCGTGCGGCTGCTGTGGGTCTGGAGACGGCGGTTTTGTGGGCTGGTGCCCGGGTTGGTTGAACAACCAGCAGGCCGGTGCGCTGTCGCGCGAGAAGAGCCTGCTGGAGCGGTATGCGCTCACCGGAAAATCCGATGGCGCGAGCCTTTCAAGCGGACTTGAAAGGCTGTACTTCCTGCCACCAGTTCAGCACCGTATCGATCGATTGCTCGATGGACAGCTGGGAGTTGTCGAGGTGGCGGGCATCCTGCGCCGGCTTGAGAGGGGCGACGTTGCGGGACGAATCCCGGGCGTCACGCGCTTCCAAGTCGGAGCGAAGACTGTCGAGTGTAGTCGAAATACCCTTTGAAATCAACTGCTTATGGCGCCGTTCCGCCCTCTGCGCGGCACTGGCCGTGAGGAAGACCTTGAGCGTGGCGTCCGGGAAGATCACGGTGCCCATGTCGCGGCCGTCGGCCACCAGGCCGGGGAGCTGGCGAAAGCGCTGCTGGAGAGCCAGAAGCGCTTCGCGCACCGCGGGAAGCGTGGAGACGCGGGAGGCGTCCATGCCTGCAGCTTCGGTGCGGATTTCGTCGCTCACGTCCTCGCCGGCCAGCAAGACCTTGCCCTCGGCGAAATGCAGGGGAAGAGCGGCGGCCAGCGCGGCAATCTGCGCCTCGTGCTGCGGATCGGCGCCAAGGCCGGCGCGGCGCATGGCGAGGCCTGTCACGCGGTAGAGCGAGCCCGAATCCAGGTAGTGGTAGCCCAGCAGGCGCGCCACTTCGGCGGCGAGCGTGCCCTTGCCCGAGGCGGTCGGGCCGTCGATGCAGATCACCGGCACCTCGGCGGGCTGGGCCACCGAGAACAGGGTTTCGAAGTAGTCCGGGAAGGTCTTGGCGACGCAGTGGGGCTCGAGGATGCGCACCGGCACCCCGGCCGGGTTGAACGCCGCGAGCGAGAAGCACATCGCCACACGGTGGTCGTCGTAGGTGCGGATGCTCGCCGCCTGCCAATCGGCTTGGTCAAGCGGGTGAACGCGGATGAAGTCCGGGCCGGCCTCGACGGTGGCGCCGAGCTTCTTCAGCTCGTTGGCCATGGCGTCGATGCGGTCGGTTTCCTTGACCCGCCAGCTGGCGATGTTGCGCAGGGTGCTCGGGCCGTCGGCGTAGAGCGCCATGACGGCGAGCGTCATCGCGGCATCGGGGATGTGGTTCGCGTCGAGGTCGATGGCCTTGAGCGGCCAGGCGCCGCGGCGGACTTCGAGCCAGTTCGGGCCGCTGTCGACCAGCGCGCCCATCTGTTGCGCCGCGTCGATGAAGCGGATGTCGCCCTGAATCGAATCGGCGCCCACGCCCTCGATCCGGATGCCATTCTGGCCAGAAACGCCCGTCGCAATGGCGCCAAGCGCTATGAAATAGCTAGCAGAAGAAGCATCGGCTTCGACGTGGATGTCGCCGGGCGAGCTGTAGCGGCTGCCTGCGGGAATGGTGAAGCGCTCCCAGCCATCGCGCCGCACGGCGATGCCGAAGCGCGCCAGCAGGTTCAGCGTGATCTCGATGTAGGGTTTGGAGATCAGCTCGCCGACCACCTCGATCACGATGTTGTTGCGGGCTGCGAGCGGCAGCGCGAGCAGCAGGGCGGTCAGGAACTGGCTCGATACGTCGCCGCGCACGCGGATCGGCGCGTCGAGCGCCAGGTCGGCGTGGGCTACCGGATGGATGCGCAGCGGCGGGTAGCCGGGGTTGCCGAGATAGTCGATGTGGCAGCCGAGCTGGGTCAGCGCATCGACCAGGTCGCCGATGGGCCGCTCGTGCATGCGCGGCACACCGCTCAGCTCGAATTCGCCGCCGAGCAGGGCGAGCGCCGCGGTCAGCGGGCGCATGGCGGTGCCTGCGTTGCCGAGGAACAGCGGCAGCAGCGTCTCGTTGGGTTTCAGTTGGCCACCGAGGCCGGTGATGCGCAGCGTGCTGCCCGCGGGATCGATGCCGCAACCGAGCGCGCGCAGGGCGTCGAGCATCACGCGCGTGTCGTCGGAGTCGAGCAGGTCGTGGATCGTGGTGGTGCCGCTTGCGAGTGCGGCCAGCAGAAGCACGCGGTTGGAAATGCTCTTGGAGCCGGGCAGCCGTACCGTGCCGGCGGCGCCCACGAGGGGCGGAAGATCGAGAAAGGCCGTCGAAAACATGTCAGGCGTCCTGCTGGGCCGAGGCGTCGGCACTCGAATTCGGCTTCCAGGCGGCGCGCGTCTTGCTGGCTGCAGCGATCGATTGCTCCAGTGCCTGCAGGTCGCCCGCGATCATCAGCGCCTCGAGATCCTGCAGTGCCTTGCGGAAGGCCTGGGACTGCTGCAGCACCTGCTCGCGGTTGGCAAGCAGCACGTCGCGCCACATGACCGGATCGCTGGCGGCGATGCGCGAGAAGTCGCGGAAGCCCGGCCCCGCGAGGCTCAGGAAACGGTCGCCCTGCGGCTGCCCGGCGATGGCGTTGGTGTACGCGAAGGCCAGCAGGTGCGGCAGGTGGCTCACGGCGGCGAACGCGGCGTCATGCTCTTCGTACGTCATGGTGACCACATGGGCGCCGATGCCGCTCCAGACCTGCGAAGCGCGCTGAACGTTCGAGCGCAGCGTGGTCTTGACCGGTGTCAACACGACCTGACGGCCGGTGAAGAGCGACGCCTCGGCGTGCTCGATGCCGGAGACTTCCTTGCCGGCAATCGGGTGGGCCGGCACGAAGTTCGCGAACTGCTTCTGCAGGCCATTGCGAGCGGCTTCGATCACGTCGCCCTTGGTGGAGCCGACGTCCATCACCAGCGTGTCGTTCGAAATGCCGTGGCGGATGGCCTTGAAGGTGGCCTCCGAGGCGGCCACCGGCACGGCCAGCAGCACGAGGTCGGCACCCGACACCGCCAGCAGCGCCGAGGGCGCTGCCACGTCGATCACGCCGAGCTGGCGTGCCCGCTCGGTGGTGGAGGGCGACTTGCTGTAGCCGACCACGCGTTTCACCAGCTTCGCGCGCTTGAGCGCGAGCGCAAAGGAGCCGCCCATCAGGCCGCAGCCGATCAATCCCAGTTGCTCGAACATGTGTGTTTGTCCGGCTCAGGCTTTGACGGGGTAGGCGCCAAGCACCTTGTAGAACGCGCAGAGACCGCGCAGCTCTGCCAGTGCGGCAGCCACGTTGGGCTGCGAGGGGTGGCCGTCGAGGTCGATGTAGAAGTAGTACTCCCACTGGCCGGTGCGTGCGGGGCGCGATTCGAAACGCGTCATCGACACGTTGTTGGCCTTCAGCGGCACGAGCAGGTCGTGCACCGCGCCGGGCCGGTTCGGCACCGAGACGATCAGGCTGGTGCAATCGCGCCCGGAGGCCGGCGGCATGGCCAGCGTCTGCGGCAGGCAGATCACCGAGAAGCGGGTGCGGTTGTAAGAGTCGTCCTGGATGGCATGCGCCACGATGTGCAGGCCGAAGCGCGTGGCGGCGCGTTCGCCCGCGAGTGCTGCCCAGGCCGGGTTGGTGGCCGCGAGCCGGGCGCCCTCGGCGTTGCTCGACACGGCGCGCCGCTCGGCATTGGGCAGGTGCTTGGAGAGCCAGGTCTGGCATTGCGCGAGCGCCTGGGGATGGGCGAGCACGGCTTCGATGCCTTCGAGCGAGTTGCTGCTGCGCAGGAGGTGGTGGCGCACCAGCAGGCTGACTTCACCGACGACGTGGGTCGGGGAATGCAGGAACAGGTCGAGCGAGCGCGTGACCACGCCTTCGGTCGAGTTCTCGACGCCGACCACGCCGTATTGGGCGCTGCCCGCGGCAGTGGCGTGGAAGACTTCGTCGAAGCTGGCGCAGTAGATCAGGTCGGCGGCGCCGCCGAAGTACTCGATGGCGGCCTGTTCGCAGAAGGTGCCTTCGGGGCCCAGAACGGCCACGCGCTGCGGTGATTCGAGGGCCAGGCAGGCCGACATGATTTCGCGCCAGATAGCCGCCACATGCAGGTCCTTGAGCGGGCCCCCATTGCTTTTCTGCATCTTGTCGATGACTTGGGCGACGCGATCGGGGCGGAAGAACGGCGTGCCCTCGCGTTTCTTGACCTCGCCGACCAACTCGGCCACATGGGCGCGCTCGTTGAGCAGGCTCAGCAGGCGCTGGTCGAGCGAGTCGATCTGCACACGCAGATCGGCCAGGCCTTCGGATTTGTCGGGGGAGGAGGGCGGTGTTGGAGCGGAGGCGGTCATCGGTGCGAGCAGCTAGGGCATGCGCCTAGGCATGCGATCGCTCGAATTCTCGCATGTAGCTCACAAGTGCCTGCACCCCTGCCAGCGGCATGGCGTTGTAAATGCTGGCGCGCATGCCGCCGACCGACTTGTGGCCCTTGAGCTGAAGCAGCCCGGCCTCGCGGGCGCCGGCCAGGAAAGCTTCGTTGCGGCTTTCGTCGGCCAGGAAGAAAGGCACGTTCATGCGCGAGCGGCAGCTCGGGTCGATCCGGTTGGCATAAAAGTCGGAGCCGTCGATGAAGCCGTACAGCAGCTTCGCCTTCTCGATGTTGCGCTGTTCCATGGCCGCGATGCCGGTGAGCGCGCCCTCGGTCTGCTGCAGCAGCCACTGGAACGTCAGCCCCGCCATGTAGATGCCCCAGGTTGGCGGGGTGTTGTACATGGAGTGGTTGTCGGCAACGATCTTGTAGTTGAATGCGCTCGGGCAGATCTCGAGCGCATGGCCCAGCAGGTCGTCGCGCACGATCACGATCGTCAGGCCGGCGGGGCCCAGGTTCTTTTGCGCGCCGCCGAAGGCGAGGCCCACGCGGCCCCAGTCGACGCTGCGCGAAGCGACGTGCGACGAGAAGTCGATGACGAGCGGCGCATTGCTGCCGAGCGCGGCAAGGTCGGGCAATTGATGGAACTCGATGCCGTTGATGGTCTCGTTGGTGCAGAGGTGCACGTACGAGGCCTCCTTGGCGAGTTGCCAGGTCGAGGGATCGGGCAGCTTCGTGTGCTGGTCGTCGGCATTGCTCGCGGCAATGCGCGCAGTGCAATAGCGCTGCGCTTCCTTGTGCGACTTGATGCTCCAGCTGCCGGTGATCACGAAGTCGGCGGATGTGCCGCGCGACAGGTTCATCGGCACGATGGCGTTCTCGCCGAGACCGCCACCCTGCATGAACAGGATGTGGAAGTGGGAAGGCACGGCCAGCAGCGTGCGGATATCGGCTTCGGCCTGCGAGCAGATCGCGCCGAATTCCTTGCCGCGATGGCTCATCTCCATCACGCTCATGCCGCTGCCCTGCCAGTCGAGCATTTCGGCGGCGGCGCGCTGCAGCACCGCCTCCGGCATGGCAGCCGGACCGGCCGAGAAGTTGTAGGGGCGCTTGCCGGCCGGCGTCTGCTGCTGGGTCACGTTGCTTTTACTTCTTGGCTGGAGCCTTGGCTGGCGCCTTGGCGGGTGCGGAACCTTGGGCTGCGGCGTCGGTCGGAGCGCCGAGTGCCTTGGCGACGTTGGTGTCGAGCGCGCGCATCTTGGGTTCGATGGCGGCGCGGGTCTCTGTCACGAGCTTTTCCGTCAATGCGGTCTGCATCTTCGGGTTCAGTTCCTGGTACTTCTTGCTGAGCGGCGAGTTGATCCAGGCCAGCAGCTGCTTGAGTTCGTCTTCGTTGAAGTTCTGCTCGAGCAGCGGGGTCAGGGCGCCCGGTGCCAGTTGCACGGCCTTGTCGCGCACGAGTGGGTAGGCGTCGTCGAAGTACTTCTTGAGCTCGGCGTCGGCGGCCTTGGCCGCCGATTCGCGCTTGGCTTCCGGCACCTGCGTCTGCAGGTACTGCGAGCCGGCCTGTGCGATGGGGGCGCTCGACTGCTCGACCAGGCCACGCGCCAGCGATTCGATGCCGGGGCGCTGGATCTCGATGAACTGCTTGATGAGCGCGGACTTGTCCTGGGCCATGGCGACCATCGAGCTGCTGGCCAAAGCTGCCGTCAGAAGTGCGAGTTTGATTTTTTTCACTGAGGATTCTCCGTTGAAGATGTGGAAGTATCGTCCGCGTCCGGCTCACTGTCGCCGTTCGCATCGTTTTCGACGATACGCTGTAGCCCGCTGAGTTTGGCGCCTTCGTCGAGACCGATCAGCGTGACGCCTTGCGTCGCGCGACCCAGTTCACGAATTTCGGCAACCCGGGTGCGCACAAGCACGCCCTTGTCGGTGATGAGCATGATCTCATCGTCCGCATGCACGAGAGTGGCGGCAACGACCTTGCCGTTGCGCTCACTCTGTTGAATCGCAATCATGCCTTTGGTTCCGCGGCCATGACGCGTGTATTCCGTAATGCTTGTTCGCTTTCCGTAACCATTTTCCGTGGCGGTGAGCACGCTCTGCTGCTCGTCCTCGGCCACCAGCATCGCGATCACGCCCTGTCCGGGGTCCAGCGACATGCCGCGCACGCCGCGGGCGTTGCGGCCCAGCGGGCGGACGTCTTCCTCGTCGAAGCGCACGGCCTTGCCGCCGTCGCTGAAGAGCATCACGTCATGCTTGCCGTCGGTGAGGGCGGCGCCGATCAGATAGTCGCCCTCGTCGAGGTTGACGGCAATGATGCCGCCCTTGCGCGGGTTGTTGAATTCGTCGAGTGCGGTTTTCTTGACCGTGCCCATCGAGGTTGCCATGAACACATACTGGTCGGCCGGGAAGTTGCGCTTCTCGCCGGTCAGTGCAAGGGCGACGTTGATCTTCTCGCCTTCCTGCAGCGGGAACATGTTGACGATCGGCCGGCCGCGCGAGCCGCGCGAACCTGCCGGCACTTCCCACACCTTGAGCCAGTAGAGCCGGCCGCGGTTGGAGAAGCACAGGATGTAGTCGTGCGTGTTGGCGATGAAGAGCTGGTCGATCCAGTCGTCTTCCTTCGTGGCGGTGGCCTGCTTGCCGCGGCCGCCGCGCTTCTGCGCGCGGTACTCGCCCAGCGGCTGGCTCTTGATGTAGCCGCTGTGCGAGAGCGTCACCACCATGTCGGTCGGGGTGATCAGGTCTTCGGTCGAGAGGTCGAATGCGCTGTGCTCGACCAGGCTGCGGCGTGCGCCGAGCTTGCTCTGGCCGAACTCCTGCTTGATGGTGCCCAGCTCGTCGCCGATGATGACCGACACGCGCTCGGGCTTGGCCAGGATGTCGAGCAGGTCGTCGATCTCGGCCATGACGTCCTTGTACTCGGCAACGATCTTGTCCTGTTCGAGGCCGGTCAGGCGCTGCAGGCGCATCTGCAGGATTTCCTGGGCCTGGGTTTCCGAGAGGCGGTAGAGGCCGTCCGAACCCATGCCGAATTCGCGCTCGAGGCCTTCGGGGCGGTAGTCGTCGGCATTGATCACGCCGCCGTCGGCGCGCGAACGCGTGAGCATCTCGCGCACCAGCTTGCTGTCCCAGCTGCGGGTCATCAGCTCGGCCTTGGCGACGGGCGGCGTCGGCGCGTTGCGGATGATCGAGATGAACTCGTCGATGTTGGCGAGCGCCACGGCCAGGCCCTCGAGCACATGGCCGCGTTCGCGGGCCTTGCGCAGCGTGAAGACGGTGCGGCGCGTGACCACTTCGCGGCGGTGCTGCAGGAAGACCTCGATCAGGTCCTTCAGGTTGCACAGCTTGGGCTGGCCATTGACCAGCGCCACCATGTTGATGCCGAAGGTGTCCTGCAGTTGCGTCTGCTTGTACAGGTTGTTGAGCACGACCTCCGGCACTTCGCCGCGCTTGAGCTCGATCACCAGGCGCATGCCCGATTTGTCCGACTCGTCCTGGATGTGGCTGATGCCTTCGATCTTCTTCTCGTGCACCAGCTCGGCCATGCGCTCCTGCAGCGTCTTCTTGTTGACCTGGTAGGGGAGCTCGTCGACGATGATCGCCTGGCGCTGGCCGCGGTCGATGTCCTCGAAGTGGCACTTGGCGCGCATCACGACCTTGCCGCGGCCGGTGCGGTAGCCGTCCTTCACGCCGTTGATGCCGTAGATGATGCCGGCGGTGGGGAAGTCTGGCGCCGGCACGATCTCCATCAGTTCGTCGATGGTGGCTTGCGGGTTGCGCAGCAGGTGCAGGCAGGCGTCCACCACCTCATTCAGGTTGTGCGGCGGGATATTGGTAGCCATGCCGACCGCAATGCCGCCGGAGCCATTGACCAGCAAATTCGGCAGCTGGCTCGGCAAAACTTTCGGTTCTTTTTCAGAGCCGTCGTAATTGTCCTGAAAGTCGACGGTTTCCTTGTCGATATCGGCCAGCATTTCATGCGCAATTTTGGCCAATCGGATTTCCGTATAACGCATTGCAGCTGCGTTGTCTCCATCCACGGAGCCGAAGTTGCCCTGGCCGTCCACCAGCATGTGACGCATGGAGAAGTCCTGCGCCAATCGAACGATGGTGTCGTAAACCGATTGATCGCCGTGCGGATGGTATTTACCGATCACGTCACCCACGATACGAGCCGACTTCTTGTACGGCCGGTTCCAGTCGTTGTTGAGCTCGTGCATGGCATACAGCACGCGCCGGTGCAC
>NZ_JBFUHN010000065.1:0-62346 GCF_056402375.1 Variovorax sp. P4_B10
GCCTTAGGCCGCGCCGGGGGACATTCGCGGAGCAGAGCACACCGTCGGCGTGATCGTGCCCCGAACGCTGAAACCGAGCTACGGCAACGGCCCCGTATTGGCCGTGCTCAACGGCAACTCCGACACCTCCCCCAGCAGCAGCGCCAGTTGCCGCGCAGCCGCGTCGATCACCGGCTGCCCCTTCGCCGCCGTGGCCGCGGCCGCATTGCCGGCTGCCCCCTGCGCGTTGTAGTCCTCCATCGCCCAGCCGAGCTTGGCGCTCTTGCCGTTGCCGAGGATCGCGCAGTCGGCCGCGCGCTGCTCCGAGGTCGAGCGAAAGTCCTGCGCCTCGCCCATGCGCACCAGTTGCGGCGTGAGCGCCAGCATCATCGAAGTCTCGATCTCCCCGGCGTGCACGCCGAAGCGGTGCTCCTGCGCACTGAACTGCGCACCGGCGTCGCCCAGCGGCAGGTTGAACCAGCTCACGCTGTAGACGATGAGCCCGTGCGCCGCACGCAGCTCGCGCGCCACGATGTCCATCGCGCCCACATGACCGCCATGCGCATTGAAAAGCACCAGCTTCTTCACGCCCGCACGCGCGACGCCCGCACCGATCTCGTTCCACAGGCGGATCAGGGTCTCGGCCGACAGCGTGAGCGTGCCCGCGAAACGTGCGTGCTCGGGGCTCAGCCCGATCTGCTGGGTCGGCAGGAACAGCACCGGCAGATCGGCCGGCAGCAGCGGCAGCGACGCGGCCACGATGCCATCCGCCAGCACCGTGTCGACGCCCAGCGGCAGATGCGGCCCATGCTGCTCGGTGGCGCCCAGTGGCAGCACCGCGACGGTAGCCGCCGCATCGAGCGCCGCGAAATCGCGCGTGGTGAGCTGGGACCAGAAGCGGGGCAAGGGGACCGGAAGTGCGTTCATTCCACGATCTTAGGCTGGCGCGCGGCGGTTCCCAAGTTGCAGCCTCGATGCTGGAGATGGCGCCACTGCGCCACGCCAGCGCCCCGCGCCGACACAGCCGCGTCCGTGCAGGGGTTTCGCGGCGGTGCTTCAATCGCTGCCGGCCAAGCGCTCCTCAACCCCTCCAAGGACTCTTTCATGGATCTCCAGCTTCAGGACCAGCACGTTCTCATCACCGGCGGCAGCAAGGGCATCGGCCTGGCCTGCGCGCTGGGCTTCCTGCGCGAAGGCGCGCGCGTGAGCCTCGTCTCGCGCGATCTGCAGAATCTGGCGCAGGGCCGCGAGACGCTGATCGAGGCTTTCGCGCAGGCCGAGGGCCGGGTCTCGGTGCACGCCGCCGACCTCAAGGACCCGGCCGGTGCCGTGGCCGCGCTCGATGCGGCCGAGAAGGCCTTCGGCCCGGTCGACGTGCTCGTCAACTCGGCCGGCGCCGCGCGCCGCACCCCGCCCGACGAGCTGGCCCCCACCGCCTGGCACGACGCGATGGACGCCAAGTACTTCACTTACATCCACATGATCGATCCGGTGGTGAAGCGCATGGGCCAGCGCGGCCGCGGCGCGATCGTCAACGTGATCGGCCAGGGCGGCAAGGTGGCGAGCCCGGTGCACATGGCCGGCGGCGCGGCGAACGCGGCGCTGATGCTGGTGAGCGCGGGCATGGCCGCGGCCTATGCGCCGAAGGGCGTGCGCGTGAATGCGGTGAACCCCGGCCTCACGCTGACCGAGCGGCTGCAGGAAGGCATGAAGGCCGATGCGAAGCTGCAAGGCATCGACACCGATGAAGCACTGAAGCGCGCCACCGCACGCCTGCCGCTGGGCCGCATCGCGACGCCGGAGGAAATCGCCAACGCGGTCGTGTTCCTGGCCTCTCCGAAAGCGAGCTACGTCACGGGCGCGATCGTGGCAATGGACGGCGCGGTCACGCCGATGATCTAGCCGGCCGTCAGCGCCTCGAACTTCAGCGCCAGGAAATCCACCAGTGCCCGCACGCGCGCGGGCACGAAGCGCCCGCTCGGCAGCAGCGCGTGCAACGGATAGGGCTCGGTGTCCCAGTCGGCCAGCAGGTGCACCAGCCGGCCCGCGCTGATGTCGTTGCGCACATCGAGCGCTGACTTCAGCGTGATGCCGTGGCCGGCCACCGCCCACTCGCGCGCGAGCGAGGCATCGTCCACGCTGCGGTTGCCGTTCACCCGCACTTCCGTCCACTGCCCGTTCTGCGCGAAGCGCCAGATGCGGTGGCGGCGTCCGGCGCGGTTGAAGGTCAGGCAGTTGTGGTGCACGAGGTCTTGCGGCGTCTTCGGCGCGGGATGGCGGCGCAGGTAGTCGGGCGATGCGGTCAGGAGCGGATTCGTCAGGGCAAAAGGCCGCGCGACCAGCCGGGAATCGGCCAGCGCGCCGTAGCGCAATGCAACGTCGACCTCGTCGCGCATCACGTCCAGCGGGCGGTCGCCGACCGACAGCGACAGTTGCACGCCGGTGTGCAGCGCAAGGAATTCGTCGAACCACGGCAGCAGCGTGCTGCGCGTCAGGTCCGAGGGCGCGGCCACCCGCAGCGTGCCGACCAGCTCGCCCCGGTCGGCCGTGACCAGCGACTCGCCCTCGTCCAGCAGCTCGAAGGCGCGCACAGCGTAGTCGAGCAGCGTCTGGCCCTGCGGCGTGAGGCGCATCGCGCGCGTGGAGCGCTCGAACAGGCGGGCGCCGAGCTGCGTCTCCAGCCGCTTGAGCGTGGCGCTGGCGGCTGCCGGCGTGATGCCCAGCGCATGGGCCGCCGCCGTGAGCGTGCCGCCACGCGCCGTCTGCACCAGCACCTGCAAGTCCGATATATTTTCAATTTTCATTTGAAAGTGTTGCTGCTCGAGGCCATCTTATCAAATATCCGTTGCAATCCTACAGTTCAGGCATCGTTTCAGAAAGGTCCCCTCCCATGAAAGCCATCGGCTACTACCAGCCCCTCCCGATCGACAACGCCGAATCGCTGCAGGACATCGAACTGCCCGCACCCGCGGCCGGCCCGCGCGACCTGCTGGTGCGGGTGAAGGCGGTGTCGGTCAACCCGGTCGACACCAAGATCCGCAAGAACGCCGCCCCCGAGGCCGGCCAGGCCAAGGTGCTGGGCTGGGACGCCGTCGGTACGGTCGAGGCCATCGGCAGCGGCGTGCAGAACTTCAAGGTGGGCGACCGCGTGTACTACGCCGGCTCGATCATCCGCCCCGGTGCCAATTCGGAGCTGCACGCGGTGGACGAGCGCATCGCCGCCATCGCGCCGAAGAGCCTCGACGACGCACAGGCCGCCGCATTGCCGCTGACCACCATCACCGCCTACGAGTTGCTGTTCGACCGCCTCCAGGTGCCGAAGGGCGGCGGCGCGGGCCAGACCCTGCTGATCACCGGCGGCGCCGGCGGCGTGGGCTCGATCCTGATCCAGCTCGCGCGCCAGCTCACGCAGCTGCGGGTGATCGCCACCGCCTCGCGCGCCGAAACGCGCGCCTGGTGCCTGGCCCTCGGCGCGCACGCCGTGATCGACCACTCGAAGCCGCTCGCGGCCGAACTCAAGGCGGCCGGCATCGGCGAGGTCGACATGGTTGCCAGCCTCACGCAGACCGAGCAGCACTACGCGCAGATCATCGAAAGCCTCAAGCCCCAGGGCCAGCTCGCGGTGATCGACGACATGAAGGTGCTCGACGCGATGCCGCTCAAGACCAAGTGCATCTCGCTGCACTGGGAAATGATGTTCGCGCGCTCGCGCTTCGAGACGCCCGACATCGCCGAGCAAGGCGCGCTGCTCGCTGAAGTCGCGGCGCTGGTCGATGCCGGCCGCATCCGCACGACGGCCAATGCGAGCTTCGGGACGATCAACGCCGCGAACCTGAAGAAGGCGCATGCGCTGATCGAAAGCGGCAAGGCGCAGGGCAAGGTGGTGCTGGCGGGGTTCTGAGAGCCTGTTCTGCGCGGCGTGGTGCGCGGGCCATTCGGGGTGCGTGCACAGGCCACCGGGTGCTCCCCTCCGCGAATGTCCCCCGCTTCGCTCCTCCTTTATTTCGCTGCGGGGAGCACCCGGTGCCCTGCGCACGAGGGCACGCTGTGGGTTTGCGGCCGATCAACCAGTGCTCTGAGCGATCACGCCGATGGTGTGCTCTGCGCGGCGAAATAAAGGAGGAGGCCTGCGGCCCTAGGCCGCGCCGGGGGACATTCGCTTCGCTGCGCACACCGTCGGCGTGAGCGCGCCCTGAACAGCAGCGCCTCGGACACTGCACCCCAACGTGGCCTAGATAGATCCCAGACAGGCTTTGAGCACAATCGGTCGCATGACCGACAACAGGCCCGTCCTCATCGAATTCGAAACCCCGCGCCTTCGGCTGCGTCAATGGCGCGAGAGCGATCTCGCGCCCTTCGCCGCGATGGCGGCCAATCCGCAGGTCATGGAGTTCCTCCTGCCCCTGCCCACGCGCGCCGACAGCGATGCGATGGCCGAGCGCATCAAGGGGCGCATCGCCGAGAACGGCTGGGGCCTCTGGGCCGTCGAGCACAAGGCCTCGGGCGAGTTCACCGGCTTCACGGGCCTCAACGTACCTTTGGCCACGCTGCCCTTTTCGCCGTGCGTCGAGATCGGCTGGCGCTTCGCGCGCCAATGGTGGGGCCAGGGGCTCGCGACCGAAGCCGCGCGCGGTGCCCTGCAGGTCGGATTCGAACGACTTGGGCTGGCCGAGATCGTGGCGTTCACCGCGGTCGGCAACCTGCGCTCGGCGGCGGTGATGGAACGCCTCGGCATGCATGAAGACATGGCCGGCGCTTTCGACCACCCGGCCGTGCCCGAAGGCCACGCGCTGCGCCGGCACCGGCTCTTCCGGATCGGCCGCCCGCAACGCTGAAAGCGATTCGTCCCGCTTACTGCGGCTTCGCGCGCGACACGCGCCACACCGCATTGCCCACGTCATCGGCCACCAGCAGCGCCCCGCTCCTGTCGAGCGCCACGCCCACCGGCCGGCCCTGCGCCTTCTCGTCCGCCGTGAGGAAACCGGTCAGTATGTCGACCGGCGGCCCGCTCGGCTTGCCGCCGATGAAGGGCACGAACACCACCTTGTAGCCCGACTTGGGCTTGCGGTTCCACGAGCCGTGCTCGCCGATGAAGACGCCGCTCGCGAACTCGGGCGGCATGCCGCGGGCGTGCGAGAAGACCATGCCGAGCGGCGCGACGTGCGCGCCCAGCGCGTAGTCGGGCGCGATGGCCCTGGCCGCCATCTCGGGGTTCTGCGGCGTCACGCGCGCATCGACGATGCCGCCGTAGTAGCTCCAGGGCCAGCCGTAGAAGGCACCGTCCTTCACCGAGGTGAGGTAGTCGGGCACGAGGTCGCTGCCGATCTCGTCGCGCTCGTTGACCACGGTCCACAGCACGTTGGTGTCGGGGTCCCAGCCCATGCCGTTGGGGTTGCGCAGGCCGCTCGCGAACAGGCGCTTCTCGCCCGTCTTCGCATCGACCTCCCAGATCGCGGCGCGGCCTTCCTCGGCCGCGAGGCCGTTCTCGCCGATGTTGCTGTTGGAGCCGACCGTGACGTAGAGCTTGCTGCCGTCGGCATTGGCGATCACGTTCTTGGTCCAGTGATGGTTGATGCCCGCAGGCAGCGGCGTGACCACCGTGGGATTGACCTTCACCGAGGTCTGGCCTTCGGTGTAGGGCACCTTCACGAGCGCGTCGGCGTTCGCGATGAAGAGCTCGTTGCCCACCAGCGCCATGCCGTAGGGCGACATCAGGCTGGTCATGAAGACCTGCTTCACCTCGGCCACGCCGTCGCCGTCGGCGTCGCGCAGCAGGGTGATGCGGTTGGCGCTGGGCACGCCGGCGCCCGCACGGCCCATGACCTTGCCCATGACCCAGTTGCGGACCTTCGCCACCACGCCGCTGCCGCCGTCGCTGCTGCCGCCGGGCTTGGGCGGCTTGTTGCTCTCGGCCACCAGCACGTCGCCGTTGGGCAGGGTGTAGACCCAGCGCGGATGTTCGAGGCCGCGCGCCAGCGCCGTCACGCGCAGGCCTTCGGCGGGGGTGGGCGTGGAGGCGTCGGTCCAGCCGATGGCGGGCGCCACGTTGACGGTGGGAATCAGGGTCTTGTGGGGCTCGGCCAGTTGCGGGCGGGGGCCGGTCGTGAGCTCGGGGGCCAGCTTCGCAGCCTCGCCGCAGCCGGCCACGAGCAGGGCGGCAGCGATGGCCAGGCCGGAAAAGGCTGCCATTTGCCATGCGGAAGCGCCGATGCGGGTGGGTACTTGCTGCGGTGCTTTCATGCGGAGTCCTTGCGCGGCGGGGCGCCGCATACCGGCCGGATCATCCACAGCGGGCCAGGCCGGGGTTGTCGGCCGTGGGCGCTTTCTGGCGTGGGCGCACCTCAATCGCGCATCGCCGCTACCATCGCCGCATGACCGACGACCTGTTCCGCGCCGACGCCTACCTGCGCGCCTGCGAAGCCCGCATCCTGCGCATCGACGACACCGGCATCGTGCTGGACCGCACCGTGTTCTATCCGCTGGGCGGCGGACAGGCTGGAGACGCCGGCGTGCTGGCGCTGGCCGACGGCCGCGAAGTCGTCATTGCCGACACCCGCAAGGCGAAGAACGAAGAGGGCCAGCCCACCCACGAGTTCGTCCATGTGCCGGCCCCCGGGCAGGCCGACCTGCTGGCCGCGCTGAACCCCGGCGACACCGTCACCGCCCGCCTCGACTGGGAGCGCCGCCACCGGCTGATGCGCTTCCACACCGCCTCCCACCTGCTGTGCCACCTCGTGCCGGTGCCGGTGAATGGCTGCTCGATCACGCCCGACTACGCGCGCATCGACTTCCACATGACCGACCCGCTCGACAAGGAAGCGCTCACCGCCGGCCTCGCCCGCCTGGTGGAAGCCGCCCACCCGCTGACCGTGGGCGCCATCACCGACGAAGAGCTCGACGCCAACCCGGCGCTCGTCAAGAGCATGAGCGTGCAGCCGCCGCGCGGCACGGGCACGGTGCGCACCATCCGCATCGGCGCGGAAGGCGAATCGCAGATCGACTTCCAGCCCTGCGGCGGCACGCATGTTGCAAACACCTCCGAAATCGGGGCCGTGGTCGTCACCAAGATCGAGAAGAAAAGCGCCAACAGCCGGCGCGTGGTGCTGGGCTGGGCCGCCGCCGCGGCCTGAAGAACGGCCGGAACTTCGCCCCGCCCCATGGCTCCGACTGACGGCATGATCTTTTCGCGCACCTTTTTCGCTACGCTTCTGATAGCAACCGCCGCAGCCAGCATGCCGGCTGCGGCTCAATTGGCACCTAAAACCGGGACGGTGGTCACCACGCCCCATGTGCGCGCCGAACTGGTCGCCCACGCGCCCGATGGCGTCACACCCGGCGCCCCGGTCTGGGTCGGGCTGCAGATCACCCACCAGCCCGAGTGGCACACCTACTGGAAGAACGCCGGCGATTCGGGCCTGCCCACCGAGATGACCTGGACGCTGCCGGCCGGCGTCTCGACCGGCGAGATCGCCTGGCCGGTGCCCCGGAAGATCCCGGTCGGCAATCTCGCCAACTACGGCTACGAGAACACCGTGCTGCTGCCGGTGCCGCTCGAGGTGTCGACGCTCTACAAGCCGCCGATGGCGCTCGCGGGCGGCACGCCCGCGATGGACATCAAGCTCAAGGCCTCCTGGCTGGTCTGCCGCAAGGAGTGCATCCCCGAAGAGGGCGAATTCACCCTCGCACTGCCGCTGCAGGGCTCGACCGCGCTGCACAAGGCCGACTTCGACACGGCGCAGGCCGCCCAGCCGCAGCCGCTGGCGAAACCGGGCGCCATCGAGGTTCGTGGCAACAACCTGCAAGTGCGGCTCGAGGGCCTGCCGGCCGCCGTGCAAGGCAAGACGCTGGCCTTCTTCCCCGAAACCCCCGAGGTGATCCGCACCGCGGCCGTTGCCGGCAAGGACTGGACCCAGGCYTGGCAAGGCAACACCTGGACCGCCACGATGCCGCTGGCCGACCAGCGCAGCGCCAGCCCCACGGTGATGCCGGTGGTGGTGGCGCTGGCCGAAGCCGACCGCCAGCCGGGCCAGCCGGTGGCATGGCGCGCGGAAGCGCCGGTCGCGGGCACCTGGCCCGCCGCCGCCACGGCGGCGCGTGCCGAGGTGTCGCCCGCGCTGCAGGCCGCGCTCGCCGCCAACGCAGCGAATGCGGCGAATGCCGCCGCATCGGCGTCGCCCACGGACCTGCCGCCCCAACCCGCCGGCACCTTCGTCGTCGCGTTGCTGACCGCCCTGCTCGGCGGCCTGCTGCTGAACCTCATGCCCTGCGTGTTCCCGATCCTCGCCATCAAGGTGCTGGGCTTCGCGCGGCAGGCGGGCAACGCCAGTGCGCACCGCAAGGCGGGCCTCGCCTACACCGGCGGCGTGATGCTGTCCTTCCTCGCGCTGGGCGGCGGCATGCTCGCGCTGCGCGCGGCCGGCGCCCAGCTCGGCTGGGGCTTCCAGCTGCAGTCGCCGGGCGTGGTGGCGGCACTGGCGGCGCTCTTCACGCTGATCGGCCTCAACCTGGTGGGCGTGTTCGAGTTCGGCCGCGCGGCACCCTCGTCGGTCTGCAGCGCGCAGGCCAAGCATCCGCTGGCCAACGACTTCCTCTCGGGCGTGCTCGCCGTGGTGATCGCCTCGCCCTGCACCGCGCCGTTCATGGGCGTGTCGCTGGGTTTCGCCATCGGCCTGCCGGCCACCCAGGCGCTGCTGCTGTTCGCGGCGCTGGGCCTCGGGCTGGCGCTGCCCTACCTCGTGGCCGGTTTCGTGCCCGCCATCGCGCACCTGCTGCCCAAGCCGGGCCCCTGGATGGGCACGCTGCGCCGCCTGCTCGCCTTCCCGATGTTCGCGACCGTGGCCTGGCTGGTCTGGGTGCTGGGCCAGCAAAGCGGCATCGACGGCGCGGGCACGCTGCTCGCGCTCCTGGTGTGCATGGCCGCGATCGTCTGGGCGTTCACGCTGCGCGGCCGTACGCGGCTCGTGATCGCCAGCGTGCTGATCGCCTTCACCGCGCTGCTGACCGGTGCCATCGGCCGCAATGTGCTGCAGGTCGTGGAGCCCGCCAGGCTGGCCGCCGGCAACCAGCGCTGGCAGCCCTGGTCGGCGCAGCGCGTGACCGAACTCTCGGGCGCCGGCCAGCCGGTGTTCATCGACTTCACCGCCGCCTGGTGCGTGACCTGCCAGTACAACAAGAAGAGCACGCTGGCCGATGCCGACGTACTGGCCGACTTCGACGCCAAGAAGGTCGCGATGCTGCGCGCCGACTGGACCCGCCGCGACCCCGCCATCACCGCTGCGCTCACCCAGCTCGGCCGCAGCGGCGTGCCGGTCTATGTGCTGCAGGCGCCGGGCAAGGCGCCGGTCGTGCTGACCGAAATCCTCAGCAAGGACGAGGTTCGCGCAGCACTGGCCACGCTTTGACCATCGCCGTGACATGGGTTGTCACATGCACTTGAAGAAACCGCTCTAAGCTGCAGCCGTTGTTTGAAATTTTCTTTAGGAGTTCAAGCTGGCCATGTCTCTTTCGCCAACCGCCGACTCGCGTTCCCTTCGTGCCGCGCGCCATGCGCGCGCCGCCCTGAGCCGAGCCTCCCGCCGCGCCGTCGTCGCCGCCGCCGTGGCGCTCGGCGCCACCTTCCTGATGGGCACCCATGCCTTCGCCGCACCGGCCGTGGGCCAGCAGGCGCCCGACTTCATCGCCGTCGACACCACCGGCGCCAAGCACAAGCTGTCCGACTTCGCCGGCAAGTTCGTGGTGCTCGAATGGACCAACCCCGGCTGCCCCTTCGTGCGCAAGCACTACGGCAGCGGCAACATGCCGGCCACGCAGAAGGCCGCCACCGCCAAGGGCGTGGTGTGGCTCGCCATCAATTCCACCGAGCGCGCCGCCAGCGACTACCTGAAGGCCGACGCGCTCGACGCCTGGATGAAGTCGCAATCGGCCGCGCCCACCGCCGTGCTGATGGACGAGGACGGCGTGATCGGCCAGGTCTACGGCGCGCGCACCACGCCGCACATCTTCATCATCGATCCGAAGGGCGTGCTGGTGTATGCGGGCGGCATCGACAGCATCGCGTCGGCACGGGTCGACGACATCAAGACCGCGACCAACTACGTGAACCAGGCGCTCGGCGAGGCCTTCGGCGGCAAGCCGATCACGGCGGCCACGACGCGGCCTTACGGCTGCTCGATCAAGTACAAGGCCTGAAGCCCCCGCCACTCGCCGCGCGAGTGACAGCTACCTGACTCGTGCAGTCAGGCAGCGGTCGGGAAGCCCGACCTACCCTTGGCGCATACACACCGCCTCAGGGGACAACCAGATGAATCCTGCGCCTTCCGCTGCGCAACAAGGCCCAGCCGCCCGCGCCGCCTCGCCCGCCTCACCCGCTTCTTCTTCCTCCTCCTCGAAATTCGCCACCGTCCTGCGCGTGACCGGCGGCAATTTCATGGAGATGTTCGACTTCTTCCTGTTCGGCTTCTACGCCACGCAGATCTCGAAGGCCTTCTTCCCGGCCGGCAACGAGTTTGCCTCGCTGATGCTGACCTTCATGACCTTCGGCGCGGGCTTCCTGATGCGGCCGCTGGGCGCGATCTTTCTCGGCGCGTACGTCGACCGCGTCGGCCGCCGCCAGGGCCTGATCGTCACGCTCGCGCTGATGGCGCTCGGCACGCTGCTGATCGCCTGCGTGCCGGCCTACGCCACCATCGGTCTCGCAGCGCCGCTCCTGGTGCTGATCGGCCGGCTGCTGCAGGGCTTCTCGGCCGGCGTGGAACTGGGCGGCGTGTCGGTCTATCTCTCCGAGATGGCCACGCCGGGCCGCAAGGGCTTCTACGTGAGCTGGCAGTCGGCCAGCCAGCAGGTGGCCATCGTCGTGGCGGCCGCGCTCGGCTACTGGCTCAACGTGACCTTCACCTCGCAGGAGATCGGCGACTTCTACTGGCGCATTCCGTTCTTCGTCGGCTGCCTGATCGTGCCGGTGCTCTTCATCATCCGCCGCTCGCTGCAGGAGACCGAGGAGTTCATGGCGCGCAAGCACCGGCCCGATGCGCGCGAGATCTTCCAGTCGATGGTCGCCAACTGGGGCCTCGTGGTCGCCGGGATGATGCTGGTGTCGATGACCACCGTGTCGTTCTACCTGATCACGGTCTACACGCCCACCTTCGGCAAGTCGGTGCTGCACCTGAGCACCACCGATGCGCTGATCGTCACGTTGTGCGTGGCCATCTCCAACTTCATCTGGCTGCCGATCATGGGCTCGCTGTCGGACCGCGTGGGACGCAAGCCGCTGTTGATCCTGTTCACCGTGCTGACCATCCTCACCGCGTACCCGTCGCTCAAGTGGCTGGTGGGCGCGCCGAGCTTCGCACGCATGCTCGAGGTCGAGCTGTGGCTCTCGTTCCTCTATGCGAGCTACAACGGCGCGATGGTGGTGGCGCTGACCGAGGTGATGCCGGTCAATGTGCGCACCGCCGGCTTCTCGCTGGCCTACAGCCTGGCGACGGCGCTGTTCGGCGGATTCACGCCGGCCATCGCGACCGGGTTGATCGAGATGACCGGCGACAAAGGGGCGCCGGGTCTGTGGATGACGGCCGCTGCAGTGTGCGGACTGATCGCGACGCTGGCGCTCTACCGGCGCAACGTGAGCCCTGCGGATTCGCAGCGCGTGCCGATGGTCTGAGTTTTCTCTGGGGGAGCGGGCCGTTCGGGGTACGTGCACAGGACACCCCAACGCTGCCCCAAATAGGCAGCAGGCAAGGCTCTCAGTCAAACCAGCCGAAGCCCGCCGTCGCACTCGATCACCGTGCCCGTGGTGTAGCCGTTCTCGATCAGGAACTGGATCGCATGCGCCACGTCCTGCGGCTGGCCCACGCGGCCGACGGGCAGGGTCTCGACCTGCTGTCGGAACAGGTCGTCCTTCATCGCGGCGGGCACGCGATTCCACCAGGGCGTGTCCACCAACCCCGGTGACACCGCATTCACCCGGCTCGGCTTCAGTTCACGCGCGAGGCTGCCGACCATCGCTTCGAGCGCGCCGTTGATCGCGGCCAGTCCCGCCGTGCCCGGCAATGTATTGCGCGCCGAGATCGCCGTCACGAAGGTGATGCTGCCGCCTTTGCGCAGCACGCGCGCACCGGCCTGCGCCGCTTCGAGCTGCGGCCAGAACTTGGCCTCGAAGCCGCGCCGGAGCGATTGAAGGTCGAGCTGCGCGAACTCGCCCGCGCCTTCGCCGCCGCTGAGCGTGAGCACGAGGTGATCGATGGGCCCGGTCTTCCCGAAGAAGGCGTCGAGCGCACCGCGGTCGCAGGCATCGAAGGCCGCGCCGCTCACGTTCTGGCCCATGCCGCCGATGGCCTCCTGCAACTTGCCGTTGTCGCGCCCCGTCGCGATGACGCGCGCACCGGCCGCCGCAAGCCGCCGCACGGTCTCGAGCCCCACGCCCGACGAGCCGCCGATCACCACCACTGCCTGTTGTTCCAAAGCCATGTCGAATCCTTTGATTGCCTGAAGAGCCTTCAGGTTAGGGATCGCAGGCCTATCATTCAAATCGTTTGAAACCATGAACAACATCAACGAAAGTGATTTCAGGCGGCTGGACCTGAACCTGCTGCTGGTGTTCCACGCGCTGCTGCACGAACGCAGCGTCACGCGTGCGGCACAGCGCCTTTTCATCGGCCAGCCGGCACTGAGCGGCGCCCTCAAGCGGCTGCGCGCAGCCCTCGGCGACGCGCTGTTCGTACGCACCTCGCACGGCATGACGCCGACGCCGCGCGCACTCGAGCTCGCGCGCGTCATCGAGCCGCTGCTGCTTTCGCTGCAGCAGGCGCTGCACGCGAAGCCGGTGTTCGACCCCGCCAGGGCCGAGCGCGTGTTCCGCATCGGCCTGAGCGATGCGCTCGAAGTCGCGCTGATGCCGCGGCTCATGCAACGGCTCGCGGCCGAGGCGCCGGGCGTGCGGCTGATCGCGCGCGCCGCCGACCGCACCACCGCGCCCGGCATGCTCGACGCGGCCGAGATCGAACTGGCCGTGGGCGTCTTCATCGACTGCGCCGCATGGCACCGCCAGCGCACCCTGTTCGACTGGCACTTCGTCTGCGTCTGCAACCCCGAACTCGTCAAAGTGCGCGGCAAGCGCCTGACGCTCAAGGAGTACCTGCGCCATCCGCACCTGCTCACCTCGTTCAGCGCCGACCTGAGCGGCCTGGTCGACGAACTGCTGCGCGAACAGGGCCTGACGCGCCAGGTCGTGTTCTCCAGCCGCAACTTCGCGACCAGCCCCTTCATCGTGCGGCAGATGCCCGCAATCACCACCGTGCCCACCTTCGCCGCGGCCACCTGGCGCGATGCGCTCGGGCTGGCGGTGAGCCCGCTGCCGTTCGACTCGCCGCGCTACGAGGTGTCGCTCCTGTGGACAGCTGCGTACGACGGCGACCTGGGCCTCCGGTGGCTGGTCTCGCTGATGGGCGAGGTCTTTGGCGGCAAACCCGTCCGCTGATCCTGCGCACGGGCCCCTGCGACAATCGGGCAATGCCTTTCGCCCCATTGCAAAACGACACTTTCCTGCGGGCCTGCTGGCGCCAGGCCACCGACCACACGCCCGTCTGGCTGATGCGCCAGGCCGGCCGCTACCTGCCCGAGTACGTGGCCACGCGCGCCAAGGCCGGCAGCTTCATGGGGCTGGCCACCAACACCGGCTACGCCACCGAGGTCACGCTGCAGCCGCTCGAACGCTACCCGCTCGACGCCGCCATCCTGTTTTCCGACATCCTCACCGTGCCCGACGCCATGGGCCTGGGCCTCTCGTTCGAAGCCGGCGAAGGCCCGCGCTTCGCGCGCCCTGTGCGCGACGAGGCCGCGGTCGCGGCGCTCGAAGTGCCCGACATGGCCAGGCTGCGCTACGTGTTCGACGCCGTGGCCTCGATCCGCAAGGCGCTAGCCGGCCGGGTGCCGCTGATCGGCTTCTCGGGCAGCCCCTGGACGCTGGCCTGCTACATGGTGGAAGGCGCGGGCTCCAGCGACTACCGCCTCGTGAAAAGCATGCTCTACAGCCGCCCCGACCTGATGCACCGCATCCTCGCGGTCAATGCCGACTCGGTGGCCGCCTACCTCAATGCGCAGATCGACGCCGGCGCGCAGGCCGTGATGGTGTTCGACAGCTGGGGCGGCGTGCTGGCCGACGGCGCCTTCCAGGAATTCAGCCTCGCCTACACGGCGCGCGTGCTGGCGGGCCTGAAGCGCACTGGCGCCGACGGCCAGCCCGTGCCGCGCATCGTGTTCACCAAGGGCGGCGGCCTGTGGCTCGACGCCATGCGCGAACTCGATTGCGAAGTGCTGGGTGTCGACTGGACCGTGAACCTCGCCGCCGCGCGCCGCCAGGTCGCCGAAGGCGCCGATGGCAAGGCCAAGGCCCTGCAGGGCAACATCGACCCCAACGTGCTGTTCGCGCCGCCCGCGCAGATCGAGGCCGAGGTGGCGAAGGTGCTGCAAGCCTTCGGCAAGCCCCACACCGACCGCAACGCCCCAGGCCCGACGCACATCTTCAACCTGGGCCACGGCATCAGCCAGTTCACGCCGCCCGACCATGTGGCGGCGCTGGTGCAGGCGGTGCACGCGCAATCGCGCGCCCTGCGCGGTTAAGACTGTTGCATGCGGGCTGGCCGCGCGAACGGGCAAATCGCCCTGGAAAAGCGCCCCGCAGCTGTTTGTCAAGCGCAAAAATGGCCTAGGGGACCCGACTTATGCACAAAACAGGTGTTGCACTGCGCAAAGTTATCCGAGGTACGGCCCTCTTTGCTCCCAAACCAATAGCACGCGTAAGTTGTTGATTTATATAGGATTTGAACTTTGCTTTTTTTTGTTGCAATCCAGTCAGGGCCTTGATTTTCAAGGCTCCCCAGCGTGTCGAGCCCGGTTGTCAACAAAGTTATCCACAGAAACTCTGGATGGCCGTCAAAGCGCTGAAAAATCAACGACTTAAGCGGATTTGCTCAAAGTCGCATTAACAAACCTTGCCAACAAGGACGCCCATCTCCCAAGCCAGCCCAGCCCCTGAACCGGGCGCCGCGACGACGGACAGCCCCGCTGCTGCGCCGGCGGCGATGGCATGGCGCCTCGACATCGCGGTGCAGACGCCCGCGCACGCCGCGCTCGGCGACCTGCTGAGCTACGCCAGCGCGGCGCCGCTGGTGCCCGGCACGCTGGTGCGGGTGCCGCTGGGCCGGCGCGAGGTGCTGGGCGCGGTCTGGAACGAAGCGACCTCGCTGGCCGGCGCCGAGCCCGACATGGCGCTCAAGCCCGTGGGCGCCGCGCTCGACGCGCTGGCTCCGCTCGGCGAGGCCTGGCGCGACCTCGTGGCCTTTGCCGCACGCTACTACCAGCGCTCGCTCGGCGAGATCGCGCTGGCGTCCCTGCCGCCGCAGCTGCGCGACCTGACGACGACCCAGCTGGCGCGCCGGCTCAAGCGCAAGACGACGGCCGGACCCGTGGCCCAGACGGCCGAAGCCGCCGACCTGATTGCACTGAGCCCGGAGCAGACGGCCGTGCTGGCCCGCATCGAGGCCGAAACCGGCACTTTCCTGCTCGTCGGCAGCACCGGCAGCGGCAAGACCGAGGTCTACCTGCGCTGCGTGGCCGAGTTGCTCGCCCGCGACCCCGAGGCGCAGGCGCTGGTGATGGTGCCCGAGATCAACCTCACGCCGCAGCTGGAGGCGCGCTTCAAGGCGCGTTTCGGCGACGAGGCGGTGGTGTCGCTGCACAGCGGCATGACCAACCCGCAGCGCCTTGCGAGCTGGCTCGCGGCGCATGGCGGCGCCGCGCGCATCGTGCTGGGCACGCGCATGGCGGTGTTCGCGTCGATCCCGGGGCTGAAGCTGATCGTGGTCGACGAGGAGCACGACCCGAGCTACAAGCAGCAGGAAGGCGCGCGCTATTCGGCGCGCGACCTCGCCGTGTGGCGCGGCCAGCGCGAAGGCGCGAAGGTGATCCTCGGCTCGGCCACGCCCTCGCTCGAAAGCTGGCACCAGAGCCGCCCCGCCGAGGGCGAGGACCCGGGCGGGCGCTACGTGCGGCTCGCCATGCCGTCCCGCATCGGCGCCGGCGAACTGCCCGCGGTGCGGTTGGTCGACATGAACCTGCAACCGCCGAAGACCGTGCTCTCGGGCGCGCTGCTCGACGCCATCGGCCAGCGCATCGCGCGCGGCGAGCAGAGCATGGTCTTCCTGAACCGCCGCGGCTACGCGCCGGTGCTGGCCTGCGGCGACTGCGGCTGGAAGAGCGAATGCCCGCACTGCAGCGCCTACCGCGTGTTCCACAAGATCGACCGCACGCTGCGCTGCCATCACTGCGGCTTCACCGAACGCGTGCCGCGCGCCTGCCCGGCCTGCGGCAACCCCGACATCGCGCCGGTGGGCCGCGGCACCGAGCGGCTCGAAGAACATCTGGCGGAACTGTTCGCCGCCGTGAAGCGGCCCGACGGCAGCGCCGTGCGCATCGCGCGCATCGACGCCGACAGCACGAAGAAGCAGGGCGCGCTCGAATCGCAGCTCGCGGCCGTGCACTCGGGCGAGGTCGACGTGCTGGTCGGCACGCAGATGATCGCCAAGGGCCACGACTTCCGGCGCATCACGCTGGTGGCCGCGGTGAACCCCGACGGCGCGCTGTTCTCCAGCGACTTCCGCGCGCCCGAGCGCCTGTTCAGCCTGCTGATGCAGTCGGCCGGCCGCGCGGGCCGCGACGCCGCCTACCTCGCGGCGCAAGGCGCCACTGCCGAGATGTGGATCCAGACGCACCATGCGCAGCACCCGCTGTTCATGGCGCTGCGCAGGCACGACTACGCCGCGTTCGCGAAGCAGCAGCTCGACGAGCGCCAGGCCGCCGGCATGCCGCCCTTCGCCTTCCAGGCGCTGCTGCGCGCCGACGCGCGCGAGCAGGCCACGGCGCAGGCCTTCCTGAACATCGCTGCCGATGCGGCCGAGGCCTTGCCGGGCGCCGACATCGTCACGCGCTATCCCGCGGTGCCGCTCGCCATCCAGCGCGTGGCCAATGTGGAGCGCGCGCAGATGCTGGTCGAGAGCCCCTCGCGCGCTGCGCTGCAGCGCCTGCTGGCGAGCTGGCAGCCGCTGCTGCACGAACTGCGCCGCACGCCCGAGGGCAAGGGCGTGATCCGCTGGCTGGTCGACGTCGATCCGCACAGCATCTGAGCCGGTTGTCCTGCAAGGCGGGGAGGCGGGCGGCGCCAAGGTGATCCGGCATGAACGCCTTCATCGCCCACACGGTCCGCCACACGGGCTTCGGTATCCTTCTGCTGGCGGCCTCGATGCTCGCGCCGACGGCCTTGGCACAGCAGCCGCCGGCACCGTCAGACAGCGGCCCGGCCGCCGTGCTGCGCGCAAGGCTGCAGTCGCTGAAGCCGCAACTGGAGCGCAATGCCTTCCGCCGTCCGCTCGCGCTCGATTCGAGCGAAGCCGCGGACCGGCTGAGCGGCGATGTCTATGCGCTGGTGGACCATCCCTTCGCCCGCGTGAGCAGCGCCCTGCGAGAGCCGGCCGCATGGTGCCAGGTGCTGATGCTTCACCTCAACACCAAGCACTGCGCGGTCAAGGGCGGCGGCGCCACGCTCGCGGTGGCCATCGGCCGCAAGTTCGACCGGCCCCTGTCGGACGCGCAGAACATCGCCTTCGCCTACACCCTCGGCAAGGCCGATGCGGACTACCTGAACGTTCGCCTGAGCGCGGACAGCGGCCCGCTCTCCACGCGCGACTACAGCATCGTGCTCGAAGCCGCGCCGGCCGGCGACGGCAGGACGGCGATCCACCTGGGCTATGCCTATGCCTACGGCACCGCGGCGCGGCTGGCAATGAAGGGCTATCTCGCCACGCTCGGCAGCAGCAAGGTCGGCTTCACGCCCAAGGGCCAGGGCGGATACATCGGCGGCGTGCGCGGCGTGGTGGAACGCAACACCATGCGCTACTACCTCGCGATCGACAGCTATCTGGATGCGCCCGGCCCGGAGCAGCTGGAGCCGCGCCTGGCTGCGTGGTTCGACGCGACGGAGCAGTACGCGAAGCAACTCCACGAAATTGAAAAGAGCGACTACCTCGCGATGAAGCGCCGCGAATTTCAGCGGATGCAGCAAGCGGCGCCTGAAGCACGCGCTCAGTGAAAGCCGGTGGGCTCCTTGCCCATGTCGACATAGCGCAGTTCATTGTGCCGGCGCCGCGCAATGCTGCCCGGCCATGCGAACACCACGAGGCTCAATGCAGCGAGTGCGATCGAGGTCGCAGTGCCCAGCGTGCCGACATGCCAGAACCAGCCCACGCCAGCGAGCCAGGCCACCCACAACAGGATGCGAACCAGTATTGCCATTGCGCGCCCCTATTCACACCTTTGACTTGGAACCACTGTAGCAGCGCCACTGCAAACTCAAGTATTCGCCTGAAGAGATAGCGAGCCCTATGACTTACGGCCTGCCCATGACTACCCAGAAATAATCTGAAAAAAGTGTTGACGCCATGTCATGCCGCTGCACAAGCTGTAAACGCGCGAACTCCTCGCGGATTTCGCGTTCCAAGCAAGCCCGCTCGCTCACACGCAAAGGTCGCCGTGAAACCGCCGTCTCTCATTGGTTGGGTTCTGTCATTCGCGTGCGTCGCCGCCCTGATCATGGGCGCACCCACCTCCGCGGCCGAGATCGAACTGCAGGGCAACCGGCTGGTGGTGTCGGGCATGCTCGACGGCTCCGCGATCAAGACCTTCATGGATCACCTGGGCAGCGGCGCGGTGCGCACCGTGGTGTTCGAGGATTCGTTCGGCGGCACCGCCGATGCGGCCGGCGCCTTTGCCGACGCCATCCGCTCGAGCGGCGTGCAGACCGAGATCCGCGGCCAGTGCATGGCCGCCTGCGCCTACGCCTTCCTGGCGGGCAAGACACACCGCTTCGGCTACGGCTTCCAGGTCAACGGCATCCTGCTGCCGGTGGCAACACGGCCCACGGCGGCCGAACTGGCCGTGCGCTGGCGCGGCGACGAGGCCCACAAGACGCTGGCCGACTTCACGCCCACCGCCACCGGCACGGCCACGGCAGCGGCCACGCCGGTGGAGGCCAGCGCCCCGCCCGCCAAGGACAACTGGCAGCCCGACCACGGCGTGCTCTTCACCGCGAGCCCGACGCTCTTCGGACGCATCTACAACGCCTACTACTGCGACGGCACGCAGGGCCGCGACTTCTCGAAGTGCGAGCGCCTGTCCGATGCCGACCCCTACAAGCTCGGCGTGTTGACACCATAGCTCGGCGCAGCCGCTTCAGCGCAGCACACCCACCGCCAGCGGAAAACTGAAGAAGGCCGCCACCGTTGTCCACAGGATGATGCGGGCGATGCGGCCGTTGTCGGCGCCGAAGCGCTCGGCCAGCATCGACACGTTGCTCGCGCTCGGCAGCGCGGCAACCAGCACGATCACCACCAGTGCGGCGGGCGCGAGCGGCAGGCCGAGCGCGATGGCGCCGCTGCCCAGGCCCCAGACCAGCAAGGGGTGCACCAGCAGCTTGGCAAGCACCACCGGCAGCACATCGGCCAGCGGCGCCCTGGGCGCCGGCGTGCGGGCCGTGCTGCCCATGGCTTCGGCGACGGCGGCACTGGCTTCGTGCTCGCGCGCGAGCAGTGCGGAGCGCGCCAGCACGGCCCCGATGGTGAAGAGCGCCACCGGCGATGCCGCATCGGCCAGCATGGCCACGGTGCGCTCGAGGGGCCCCGGCAACTGCCAGCGCGCCGCCGACAGCAGCACACCGAGCAGGATCGACCAGGGCATCGGATTGACGAGGATGCCGCGCAGCGCCTTGCGCGCCGCCTGCGTCGCACCATGCCGCCCCGCGCCGCCGGCACCGTCGAGCCGCGACAGGGCGATGCACAGCGACGAGGTCACGACGAGATCGAATGCGATCGTGATGATCATCGGCCCGGCCGCCTGCGCACCGAGGATCGCCACCAGCAGCGGCACGCCCATGAAGCCCGTGTTCGGAAAGGCCGCCACCAGCGCGCCGAAGGCGGCGTCGTTCCAGCCGATGCGCGCGTTGCGGGTCAGCATGACCACGCCCGCCACCACGATCAGCGCGCTCGCGCCCCAAATGAGTGCAACGCTGCCGTCGAGCAGCTGCGCGATCGGCGTGCCGGCGCCGAAACGCAACAACATGCAAGGCAGCGCGAAATACAGCACGAAGGTATTGAGGCCGGGAATCGCCTCCAGCGGCAGGAGGCGGGCGCGGGCGGCGGCATAGCCGGCCGCGATCAGCGCGAAGAAAGGGAAAGTAACAAGGAATACAGGCAGCACCGACCGATTGTCGTTGCCCCGCCGAGAGCGGGTCCCGCCTAMAACGACAGGGGGGCCGGCCCCGTATCATTGCCCGCTTTGCGCCTGCCGTTCCCCACGGCTTTTCTCGTCTGCCACCCCCCATGTCCCACGGTCTCAATCTCGCGCAACAAGAAGCGGTCAACTACATGCACGGTCCCTGCCTGGTGCTCGCGGGTGCGGGCTCGGGCAAGACACGGGTGATCACGCACAAGATCGGCCGGCTGATCCAGGCCGGCCTGGAGCCCCAGCGCATCGCGGCCATCACCTTCACGAACAAGGCGGCCTCGGAAATGCGCGAGCGCGCCAAAGACCTGATCGGCAGGGACGCGCGCAAGGTGGTGGTCTGCACCTTCCACGCGCTGGGCGTGCGCATGATGCGCGAAGACGGCGCGGTGCTCGGCCTGAAGCCCGCCTTCAGCATCCTCGACAGCGACGACGTGACGAAGATCCTGAAAGACGCCGGCGGCACCACCGACATCGCCACCGCCCGCATCTGGCAGTGGACCATCAGCAAGTGGAAGAACATGGGCCTGAACGCCGAGCAGGCCGCGGCCGCCGCGGTGGACGACAACGAGCGCATCACCGCCGAGGTCATGGCCCACTACCAGGAGCGGCTGCAGGCCTACCAGAGCGTCGACTTCGACGACCTGATCGGCATGCCGCTCAAGCTGCTCTACGAATTTCCCGAAGTGCGCGCCAAGTGGCAGGCCGCGCTCGGCCACATCCTGGTGGACGAATACCAGGACACCAACGCCACCCAGTACGAAGTGCTCAAGGCCCTGGCCGGCGAGCACGGCCGCTTCACCGCGGTGGGTGACGACGACCAGTCGATCTACGGCTGGCGCGGTGCCACGCTGGACAACCTGAAGAAGCTGCCAGTCGACTACCCCACGCTCAAGGTGATCAAGCTGGAGCAGAACTACCGCTCCACCAGCGCCATCCTGCGCGCCGCCAACAACGTGATCGGCCCCAACCCGAAGCTGTTTCCGAAGACGCTGTTCTCCGAACTCGGCGAAGGCGAGCCGGTGCGCATCGTCGACGCCGACACCGAGCTGCACGAGGCCGAACGCGCGGTGGCGCGCATCGTCAGCCTGCGCGCGGGCGATGCCGTTACCCAGGCCACGCAAGGCAAGCAGTACAAGGAGTTCCGCGATTTCGCCATCCTGTACCGCGCCAACCACCAGGCCCGCGTGTTCGAGCAGGCGCTGCGCAAGGCGCAGATTCCGTACAAGGTCTCGGGCGGCCAGAGCTTCTTCGACCGCGCCGAAATCAAGGACCTGTGCGGCTGGTTCCGCCTGTGGGTCAACAACGACGACGACCCGGCGTTCCTGCGCGCCATCACCACGCCCAAGCGCGGCATCGGCCACACCACGCTCGCGAGCCTCGGCACCTTCGCGAGCCAGTACAAGCTGAGCCTGTTCGCGGCGCTCTTCAGTCCCTCGCTGCCGAGCGTGATGCCCAAGCGCACGCTCGAAGGCATCCACGAGTTCGGCCGCTACATCAACGACCTCGAGTACCGCGCGCGCCGCACCATGGGCGCGGAAGACTCGCGCACGTTCATGCTCGACTGGCTCAAGGAAATCGACTACGAGCGCCATCTCTACGAAGGCGAGGACAGCGAAGCGGCGGCGGCGTCGCGCTGGAACAACGTGATGGAGTTCATCGACTGGATGTCGCAGCGCGCCGGCGGCTCGCTCGACGACGCCTCGGGCGCCAACGACAACGAGACCGAGCGCAAGAGCCTGCTCGAAGTGGCGCAGACCATCTCGCTGCTGTCGACCATCAGCGAACGCGAGCAGGACCAGAACGTGGTCACGCTCTCGACACTGCACGCCTCCAAGGGCCTGGAATGGCCGCACGTGATGCTGATCGGCGTGACCGAAGGCCTGCTGCCCTTCAAGCTCGAAGACGACAACGGCCGGCAGAAGATGGTCAGCGACGAAACACTGCAGCGCCTGCAGGAAGAACGCCGCCTGATGTACGTGGGCATCACCCGCGCGCAGCGCAGCCTCGCCGTGAGCTGGACCAAGAAGCGCAAGCAGGGCCGCGACATGGTGCCCTGCGTGCCGAGCCGCTTCATCGCCGAAATGGGCCTCGACAAGGCCACCACCCGGGAAGACCCGCGCGAGAAGCTCAAGGCGCTGCGCGCCGAGTTCGCGCAGAAGGCACAGGACAGCGCGGCCGCGAAAGCGGCGGCTGCGGCGGCGCCGTGAAAACGCTGCTTGCCGTCCTTGCCGCGCTCGCGGTCAGCGGCTGTGCCACGACGCAGGTCGGCACGCCCGATTGCCCCGCCGATGCGCGCGAACTGCCGCTGCAATCGCTCTACGGCCGCTGGGAAGCGCGTTTCGACGGCCTGCCCGCCGCGGCCGCCGTGCAGCTCGGCAAGCACCCCGACTACGCCGGCGTGCGCGGCACCATCACCCGCAACGCGGGCGGCGCCGCGAAGCCTTCGATGGCGCAGCTCGCAGGCGACGTCGACGACGAGGGCGCCCTCTCCATCGACGAATCGCTGGACGGCCGCGCCATCAGCGGCGTCTGGGCCGGCGCGCTGCAGCCCGGCTCCTGCGGCCGCGAATTCAGGGGAACGTGGCGCAATGCCGCAGACGACAGTACCCACCCGTTCGTGCTGAACAAGACGGGTGGAACGGAAGGAAAGCAATGACCCATCGCACACACGCCATCTTCGCGGCCTTCGCCGCCTGCCTCGGCAGCGCCGCGGCACAGGCGCAGGCCGTCGACAAGCCGGCGAGCCCGCTGGCCGATTCCCTGCTCACCTGGCAGCAATGCGCCGCGCTCGGCAACAACAAGGAAGCCCGCCTGGCCTGCTTCGACCGCTGGGCGCAGCAGCAGACGCTGCCCTCGGCGTCGGTACCTGTCGCGCCGCCGGTGCTGGCCAGCACACAGCCGGCACCGCCCGTGGACGGCTCGATCCCCGCCACCCGCGTGATCTCGGTCGCCACCGTCGAAGGCTGCCGCGACCGCCAGTACTCGGTGCTCTCGCGCTTCTGGGAACTGGAGAACGGCACCGACTGCGGCCCCTTCAGCTTCCGCGGCTACCGCCCGCTCAACGTCTCGGCCTCGGCCGCCACCAACAAGCCGCAGGCGCCCACCTCGCCGTCGGCCGGCCACACCGCCGACCCGGTCTCCTACCAGGCCAACGAGATGCGCATCGGCCTGTCGGTGCGCACCAAGCTCGCGCAGGGCATGCTCACGCAGAACGATCCGATCAAGAAGGACTCGCTGTGGTTCGCCTACTCGCAGCAGTCGACCTGGCAGCTGTTCAACGGCTCGATCTCGCGGCCGTTCCGCACCACCGACCACGAGCCCGAGCTGATGTATGTCTACCCGACCGACTTCCAGCTGCCGGGCGGCTGGCGCTGGCGCTACGCGGGCCTCGGCATCGTGCACCAGTCGAACGGCCAGAGCCTGCCGCTGTCGCGCAGCTGGAACCGCGTCTACCTGATGGGCGGCGCCGAACTCGGCGACGAATTCCAGGTCACCGGACGTGTCTGGCAGCGGATCTCGGAAAGCGCGGCCAAGGACGACAACCCCGACATCGCCGACTACATCGGCCGCGCCGAAATCACCGGCCGCTGGAACCTGAACCGCGACAACACCCTCGGCGTCACCGTGCGCAACAACCTGCGCGACAGCGGCCGCGGCTCGGTGAAGCTCGAATGGCTCAAGGCCATCGGCGATCCGATCAAGAGCAACCTGCGCTTCCACACGCAGCTGTTCCACGGCTATGGCGACACGCTGGTGGACTACAACCGCAAGCGCACCGTGCTCAGCATCGGCCTGAGCCTCGTGGATTTCTAGCTCGCCCCCAGGCTGCGCGCACTTCGTGTCGCTTCGCCTTCCCCCTACCGGGGGCAACACCTGAGGCCCGGCGAAGCCGGTTCCTCGGTGTTTCACTGAAGAAAGAATGCAAGGAAGGGTCATCCATGAATCACGAACTGTCCCCTGTCGATGCCGCGCAGCGCGAGATCATCGCGGCGCTGCATGTTGCGCCTGTCTTCGATGCCGCATCGGAGCTCGAACGGCGCACCGACTTTCTCGCGAACTACCTGCGCAGCACCGGCCTCAGGACGCTGGTGCTCGGCATCAGCGGCGGGGTCGATTCGCTGACCGCCGGCTGCCTGGCGCAGCGCGCCGTCGAGAAGCTGCGCGCCCAAGGGTATGACGCCACCTTCATCGCGATGCGCCTGCCCTACGGCGTGCAGAAGGACGAGGACGAAGCGCAGCGCTCGCTCACCGTGATCAAGCCCGACCGCACGATCACCGTCGACATCCGCCCCGCCGCCGACAGCATGCTCGCCGCGCTGAAGGCCGGCGACCTCGCGTTCCGCGACGCGGCGCACGAAGACTTCGTGCTCGGCAACATCAAGGCCCGCCAGCGCATGGTCGCGCAGTTCGCGGTGGCCGGCGCGCACGACGGCATCGTCATCGGCACCGACCATGCGGCCGAGGCGCTGATGGGCTTCTTCACCAAGTTCGGCGACGGCGCGGCCGACATCACGCCGCTCACCGGCCTCAACAAGCGCCGTGTGCGCGCCGTGGCGCAGCTGCTCGGTGCGCCCGACGCGCTGGTCTACAAGGTGCCGACCGCCGACCTCGAATCGCTGGTGCCGGGCAAGCCCGACGAAGACGCCTTCGGCGTGAGCTACGAACAGATCGACGACTTCCTCGAAGGCAAGCCGGTGTCGGCCGCGGCGCGCGCGGTCATCCTGGCCACGCACCGCAAGAGCGGGCACAAGCGCGCGCTGCCGGTCGAGCCGCCGTTCGCGGCGGGCGGCTGACGCTACGCGGGGTCCATTCGGGGTGCGTGCACAGGACACCGGGTGCTCCCCTCCGCGAATGTCCCCCGCTTCGGCTTTCGCCCCTCCTCCTTTGTTTCGCTGCGGGGAGCACCCGGTGCCCTGTGCACGGGGGCACGCTGCCGGTTTGCGGCCGATCAACCAGTGCTCTGAGCGATCACGCCGATGGTGTGCTCTGCGCAGCGAAATAAAGGAGGAGGCATGCGGCCCTAGGCCGCGCCGGGGGACATTCGCGGAGCAGAGCACACCGTCGGCGTGAGCGCGCCCTGAACAGCAGCACCCCGAACAAAGCCCCAACGGATCGCACAACCACTACTTGAACTCGTCCGCAGCGATGCCCAGCTTGCGCAGCTTGTCGTGCAGCGTCTGCCGCGCGATCGCCAGCGCGGCGGCCGTGGCGGGCTGGTCGCCCTGGTGCTTGCGCAGCGCCTCCACGATCACCGCGCGCTCGAAGGATTCGACCTGCTGCGGCAGCGCGCGCGGCAGGGCGGGCAGGCCTTCTCCCGTGCCACGCGCCTGCGTGAGGCGCTCGCCGAGCAGGCCCAGCACGAAGCGGTCGGCCACGTTGCGCAGCTCGCGCACGTTGCCGGGCCAGGCGTAGGCCATCAGGTCGGCCAGCTGGGCGCTGGAGAGCAGCGGCGCCGCGCGCTCGTAGCGGCTCGCGGCCAGCAGCGTGAAGTGCTCGAACAGCAGGGGGATGTCTTCGCGCCGCTCGCGCAGCGGCGGCAGCTCGATGAAGGCCACGCCGAGGCGGTAGTAGAGGTCGGCCCTGAACTTCTGCCGGTCGCTCATTTCCTTCAGGTCGTCCTTGCTCGCGGCCACCACGCGGCAGTCGAAGGGAATGGCCTTGTTGGAGCCGATGCGCTCGATGCTGCGCTCCTGCAGTGCGCGCAGCAGCTTGATCTGCACCGCCATCGGCATGCTCTCGATCTCGTCGAGAAAAAGCGTGCCGCCGTTGGCGTATTCGAACTTGCCCACGCGCACGCGGTTGGCGCTGGTGAAGGCGCCGGCCTCATGCCCGAACAGCTCGCTCTCGGCCAGCGCCTCGGGCAGGCCGCCGCAGTTGAGCGGCACGAAATGCTGGCGGCGGCGCTCGCTGTGGTCATGCAGGCAGCGGGCGACGAGCTCCTTGCCGGTGCCGGTCTCGCCGTAGATCAGCACATCGGCCGAGGTCTCGGCCAGCGTCATCACGGTGCGGCGCACCAGCTGCATCTGCGCCGAGCGGCCGATCAGCACCGACTGGATGCCGTTCCAGTTCTCCAGCGCGTCGCGCAGCGTGCGCACCTGCAGCGAAAGCTGCCGGCGCTCGATGGCATGGCGCACGATGGCCACCAGCCGCTCGGAGCTGAAGGGCTTCTCGATGAAGTCGTAGGCACCCTCGCGCATGGCCTGCACCGCCATCGCGATGTGGCCGTGGCCGGTGACCAGGATCACGGGCAGCTCGGCGTCGGCCTCGTGCAGTTCGCGCAGCCATTCGGTGCCGCTCAGGCCCGGCAGGCGCACGTCGCAGACCACGATGGCCGGCACGCCGAAACTGATCTGCGTGCGCGCGCGTTCGGCGCTCGCGAAGGCTTCGACCTCGAAACCGGCCAGGGTCAGCACCTGGGTCGTGCTGATGCGGACGTCTTCGTCGTCCTCGACCAGCAACACCCGGATGGCAGGGGCTTCGCTCACTTGTTGATCACTCCTGTGGGGGTGGGAATAAGGATGGTTTGGACCGCGGCCGGCAGGTCGGCGACGAAACAGGCGCCGCCGTCCGGCAGGTTGGCGGCACGCAGCGTGCCGTCCATGGCCCGCACCAATTGTGCCGAGATCACGAGCCCGAGGCCGAGGCCGGTGCCCGCCGGCTTGCTGGTGACGAAGGGCTCGAACAGGCGCGGCAGGATGTCGGGCGGAATGCCCGGCCCGGTGTCGCTCACGCGCAGGATCACCCGGCCCTCCTGCGGCCGCGCCTCGAGCCGCAGCGTGCGCCGCGAGGCGGGTGAGGCCTGCATGGCGTCGATGGCGTTGCGCATCAGGTTGACGAGCACGCTGCCCAGCGCGGCCTCCTCGGCCATGACGCTGAGGCTCGCGGGCTGCACATCGACCTCGACGGCGATGCCGTTCTTCTTCGTGGCCTCGGCGACGATGACCTGCGCATCGGCCACGGCCCGTGCCATCGGCACCGCCGCGAGCGGCAGTTCGCTCTTGTGCGCGAAGGTCTTGAGCTGCGAGGTCAGGCGTGCCAGGCGGTCGACCAGGCCGCGGATGCGCTGCAGGTTGCCGCGCACGTCGTCGAAGCGGTTCTTGTCGAGCAGGATGCCGGCGCTCTCCGAGAGCGTGCGCATGGCCGTGAGCGGCTGGTTCAGCTCGTGCACCACGCCGGCCGACATCTGGCCCAGCGCCGCCATCTTGCCGGCATGCACCAGCTCGCCCTGGGCGGCGTGCAGCTGCGCGGTGCGCGCGACCACGGTCGATTCGAGGGTGTCGTGCGCCGCCTGCAGCGCAGCCTGGTTGGCCAGCTTCTGCCGCACGGCCCGGCGGCGCTGCCACAGCGTGACGGCCACCAGCAGCAGCACCGCCATCGCGAGGCTCGCGGTGATGGCCGCATTGCGCGCGCCCACGCGCACCGGCGCCAGGTCGTCGAGCGCCATCAGCTGCCACGGCGCACCGCGCAGCGAACGCGTCGAGGCAAGCTGGTCGACGCCGTCGAGCGCGATGACCTGCACATCGCGCGCCAGCGCCTCCTTCAGCGTCCATTGCAGCGGCTGCAGGCCGGCCTCGCCGTAGGGGCGCGAACGCAGCACCTCGGCCCGCTGCAGGGCGTCGAGCGGCAGCATCGGCCGGAACTTCAGGTCTTCGCGGGTGGCGAGGATCACCACGCCGCGCTGGTCGATCAGCGCCACGTCGCCCGGGAGCTTGCGCCACGCGCGCTCGGCCTCCTCGAGATTGACCTTGACGGCCACCACGCCGCGCGTKGGCTGGTCGCGGCGCAGGGCGTACGAGAGGTAGTAGCCGGGCTTGCGGCTGGTGATGCCGACGCCGTAGAAGCGGCCCCTGCCCTGCCCCAGCGCGTCGATCACATAGGGCCGGAACGACAGGTCCTGGCCGACGGTGGTGCCGGGCCGGTCCCAGTCGGAGGCCGCCAGCGAGGTGCCGGCGGCGTCGAGCACATAGAGCATCTCGGCACCCGCGGTGGCGTTGACGCCGTCGAGGTAGCGGTTGACCGCGTCGCGCAGCGGCGCATCCGAGGGCGTGCCGAGCAGCGCCGGGACGATGGGCGTCATCTCCAGCAGCGCGGGCAGGTACTCGAAGCGGGCCAGGTCGGCATCGAGCCCGGTGGCGAGCATGTCGAGCCGGTGGTCGGCCGCATCGCGCAGCCGTGCCAGGCCGTTCTGCATGGCGAAGTGGTGGCCGGCGAAGGCGGCCGCGGCCACCAGCGCCAGCGCACCGCACCAGCGCGGCAGGCCGCGCCATCGTCTGGGGGTGTGGGAAGGCAAATCGAAGCGCAGTGCCGGCTGCCGTGAAGTCATGAACCCGTTATTGCACAAGGCCGCGCAGGCCGCATCAGTGGCAGCCCGGTGGCGCGGGTCGTGAAGCGTTTCGTTCAGGCCCAGGGTCCGCTCAGGCATGGCGCAGCTCGCCGGTCTTGCCGCGAAAAGCCCGGCAGGTGACCACGGTATCGCCCACGATGGCCGGCGGGGGTCATCGCTTCGCCGCGCCGCCCTGCTTCAGGGCCTCGGACATGCCGATCAGCACGCCGCTCGCCAGCGTCGCGTAGCTGTCGAGCAGCGCCTGCGAAGCGCGCAGGCTCATCGCGCGGCCGTCGCGCAGGTTCTTGTGCGTGTCTTCCATCAACTGCTCGAGCGCCACCGTGGCGCGCGCGCCGGTGTCGGTTTTCTTGCCCTGCATCGCCTGGAAAACGCCGCTCCACGGGCCGTCCATCGGCGCCGCCTTGCGCACGCTGGCGAACAGCGTGTCTTCCATCTTCTCGATGTCGCCGAGCGCCTTCTTGAGCTGTGTCTCGCGCAGGCTCACGCCCTGGTCGACCAGCTGCTGCAGCGCGCGCTGGTTGGCCACCACCGCCTGCTCCAGCGCGCCGTCCATGCCCGCGAAGGCCTTGGCCAGCAGCGCCTCCACGTCGGGCGCGGGCAGCTTGCTGCCTTCTGCACCGGTCGAGGCCGCCTTGGTGACCGCGCCCAGCACCTGCCGGATGTTCGCGAGCGTGAGCTCGCGGCCCTGCAGCGCCTTGAGCGTGGCCTCGTGCACGGTCTTGCGGATGGTCTCGCCCTGCTTGGCCGTGGCGTCGGTGAACTTGTTGATCAGCGCGACCTGATCGATGCCGTTTTTGAGAATCATGGTCGTCCGTTCATTGCATGTGCTGGCCGCCGTTGATGGCGATGTTGGCGCCCGTCACGAAGGCGGCTTCTTCCGAAGCCAGGTAAATGATCAGGCCCGCCACTTCCTCGGGCTTGCCGAGACGGCCCACCGGGATGTGCGGCAGGATCTTGCTGTCGAGCACTTCCTTGGGGATGGCCGTGACCATCTTCGTGCCGATATAGCCAGGCGAGATGGTGTTGACCGTCACGCCCTTCTTGGCCACCTCGAGCGCCAGCGCCTTCGTGAAACCGTGCACGCCGGCCTTGGCGGCCGAGTAGTTGGTCTGTCCGAACGCGCCCTTGGAGCCATTCACCGACGACACGTTGATGATGCGGCCCCAGCCCCGGTCCACCATGCCGTCGGCCACCTGCTTGCTCATGTTGAACAGGCTGTCGAGGTTGGTGCGCAGCACGGCGTTCCAGTTGATCTGGTCCATCTTCTTGAAGGTCATGTCGCGCGTGATGCCGGCGTTGTTGACCAGCACGTCGACCGGGCCCAGCGCCTCCTGCACCTGGCTCACGGCCTTGGCGCAGGAGTCGTAGTCGGCCACGTCGCAGGGCACGGCCAGGATCTGGTAGCCGCGCGACGCCATCTGCGCCACCCACTCGGCATGCGACTTGTTGCCCGGCGAATAGGTCACCGCGAGCTTGTAGCCCGCATCGACCATCTTGGTGGAGATCGTCTCGCCCAGGCCGCCCATGCCGCCGGTGACCAGGACCACTTGTTCTTTGTTGCTCATTTGGCTTGCTCCTCGTTGCTTGGTGAATGAAAGAAATCCGGGTCAGGCGCGTTCGACCGCGAGCGCCACGCCCATGCCGCCGCCGATGCACAGCGACGCGAGGCCCTTGTTGGCGCCTCGGCGGCGCATCTCGTGCAGCAGCGTCACCAGCACACGGCAGCCCGAGGCACCGATGGGATGGCCGATGGCGATGGCGCCGCCGTTCACGTTGATGCGACTCGTGTCCCAGTCCATCTCGCGGTTGACCGCGCAGGCCTGCGCCGCGAAGGCTTCGTTGATTTCCATCAGGTCGAGGTCCTGCGCCTTCCAGCCGGCCTTCTTGAGCGCGAGCTGGGAGGCGGGCACCGGGCCCATGCCCATGAGCGACGGGTCGAGGCCCGCGCTCGCATAGGCGCGGATCACGGCCAGCGGTTGCAGGCCGAGCGCCGCCGCGCGCGAGGCCGACATCACCAGCACCGCGGCCGCGCCGTCGTTCAGGCCCGAGGCATTGCCGGCGGTGACCGACCCGGCCTTGTCGAAAGCGGGGCGCAGGCCGGCGAGCGCATCGGCATTGGTCTTGCGGTTCACGAACTCGTCGGCCGAGAAGACGATCGGGTCGCCCTTCTTCTGCGCGATGCTGAAGGGCAGGATCTCGTCGTCGAAGCGCCCCGCATCCTGCGCGGCGGCCGCCTTCTGCTGCGAGGCGAGTGCGAGCGCGTCCTGCATCTCGCGCGTGATGCCGTACTTCTTCGCCACGTTCTCGGCCGTGGTGCCCATGTGGTACTGGTTGTAGACGTCCCAGAGGCCGTCCACGATCATGGTGTCGACCAGTTTCCAGTCGCCCATGCGCTGGCCGTTGCGCGAGTTCGGCAGCACATGCGGTGCGGCGCTCATGTTCTCCTGGCCGCCGGCCACCACGATCTCGGCGTCGCCGCACTTCACGGCCTGCGCCGCCAGCATCACGGCCTTCAGGCCCGAGCCGCAGACCTTGTTGATGGTGAGGCCGGGCACGCCAATCGGCAGCCCCGCCTTGATGACCGTCTGGCGCGCCGGGTTCTGCCCCGCGCCGGCTGCGAGCACCTGGCCCATGATCACCTCGGACACCGCATCGCCCGGCACGCCGGCCTTCTCGAGCAGGCCCTTCACCACGTGCGCGCCCAGCTCGGGCGCAGCCGTGCCGGCGAGCGCGCCGCCGAACTTGCCGACCGCCGTGCGTTGCGCGGCCACGATCACGATATCGTCTGACATGAGAGTCTCCTTGAGGTTGATGCGAAGGGAATGACGGCGGCCGGACTCAGGCCGCCTTGGCTTTGACATAGCGCCCGGGGGCGGGCTCGATGACGGGAAACTCGGCGCTGCCCGGCACGCGGCGTGCGGCGACCTTCGCGCCGGCATGCGTGGCGAGCCAGTCGCTCCACGCGGGCCACCAGCTGCCGTCGATGCTTTGCGCGTTGTCGAGCCAGGCGCCGGCATCGGTCGCGAGATCGCCGACCCAGTGGTTGCGCTTCTTCTTCGCGGGCGGATTGATCACGCCCGCGATGTGGCCGCTCGCGCCGAGCACGAAGCGCGTCTCGCCACCCAGCAGCCGCGTGCCGGCATAGGCGGTCTTCCAGGGCACGATGTGGTCGTCGCGCGAGGCGTAGACGAAAGCCGGTGCGTCGATGCGCGACAGGTCCACCGGCACGCCGCACTGCACCGTGCCGCCGGGCTCGCGCAGCTTGTTCTCGAGGTAGGTGTTGCGCAGGTACCAGCAATACATCGGACCCGGCAGGTTGGTGTCGTCGCCGTTCCAGAACAGCAGGTCGAAGGCCGATGGCGCCTTGCCCTTGAGGTAGCCGTTGACCACGTAGGGCCAGATCAGGTCGTTGGCGCGCAGCGCGGCAAACACGGTGGCGAGCTCGCGGCCCTTCATGAGGCCGCCGCGGCCGATGGTGGCCTCGCGCGTGGCGACCATGGCCTCGTCGACCATCAGGCCCAGCTCGCCGGTGTCGGAGAAGTCGAGCATCGCGGTCAGCAGTGTGACGCTGGCGGCGGGCCTCTCACCGCGCGCTACGGCTACGGCGAGCGCGCTGCCCAGCAGCGTGCCGCCGATGCAGAAGCCCAGCGTGTTGACCTTGTCGATGCGGGCGATGCTGCGCGCGACGGCCAGCGCCTGCAGCACGCCTTGCTCGACGTAGTCGTCCCAGCCCAGGTGGCCCAGCTCTGCCGACACGTTGCGCCACGACACCAGGAAGACCGTGTGGCCCTCCGCCACCGCATAGGCAACCAGCGAGTTCGCAGGCTGCAGGTCGAGGATGTAGAACTTGTTGATGCAAGGCGGCACGATCACGAGCGGCCGCTTGTGCACCTTGGCCGTGGACGGCGTGTACTGCACGAGCTGCATCAGCGCGTTCTCGAACACCACGCTGCCCGGGCTGGTCGCGACGTTACGGCCGACCTCGAAGGCGTCGTCGTCCGACATCGAGATGCGGCCCTTCGCGGCATCCGCGAGAAAGAGGCGCGCGCCTTCGAGCAGGCTCGCACCGCCGGAGTCGAGCGCGGCCTGCATCGCCTCGGGGTTGGTCGCGAGGCTGTTGGCCGGGTTCATCGCATCGATCACCTGGCGCAATGCGAAGTCCATCTGCGCCTTGGCGCGCGCGTCCAGCGGCGCGATCTCCAGTGCGTTGCGCATCAGCGCGCTGAACTGCGTGTGGCTCTGCGACAGCCCTTGCTGCCAGGCTTGCAACCACGAAGCCGCGTCGAAGGAGGATGAGGGTGTGGTCATGACGTGACTGCTCAATGCAGCTTGACGTGGGGTTCGGTGCGCCGCGTGATGAGGCGGGCGAGCGTGTCGAGCGAGACCTTGACGACGCCGTGCAGCGCCAGCTCGTGCATCTTGTAGAGCGACACGTACATGAGCCGCGCGAAGCGGCCTTCGATCATCAGGCTGCCGCCCACCGGCCCGCCCATCATGTTGCCGACGGTGCTGAACTCGCCGAGCGACACCAGCGAACCGAAGTCGCGGTAGCGATACGGCTCGAGCGCCTTTCCGCCCAAGCGCCGGCGGATCTGCGCCGCGACATGCGAGGCCTGCTGGTGCGCCGCCTGCGCGCGCGGCGGCACCAGCCCGCCCTTGCCGTCGTTGGCCCCGGGCCAGTCGCAGGCCGCGCAGTCGCCGATGGCGAAGATGTGGTCATCGCGCGTGGTCTGCAGCGTGGGCCGCACCGCGAGCTGGTTGCTGCGGTTGGTTTCCAGCCCCGCGATGTCCTTCATGAAGTCGGCAGCCTTCACGCCCGCGGCCCACACCACCAGCTCGGCCGGCAGCGTGCGGCCGTCGGCCAGGCGCACGCCCTCGGGCAGCACCTCGGCCACCTTGGCGGAGGTGTGCACGTCCACGCCCAGCTTGCGCAGCAGCGCCTCGGTGGCGGCCGACATGCGCGGCGGCAGCGCGGGCAGCACGCGGTCGGCGGCCTCGATCACGCTGACCTGGATGTCCTTCTCGGCGTCCACCCGGTCCAGCCCGTAGGCGACCACCTCGCGCGTGGTGCGGTGCAGCTCGGCCGCCAGTTCCACGCCGGTGGCACCCGCGCCGATGATCGCCACGTGCAGCTGCTCGGGCCGCAGCGGCGTGGCCTGCGCATGCGCGCGGATGCAGGCGTTGACCATGCGCTGGTGAAAGCGCTGCGCATCCGCCTTCGACTCGAGCCGCAGCGCATGCTCGCGCACGCCGGGCGTGCCGAAGTCGTTGCTGAGGCTGCCGATGGCGACCACCAGCGTGTCGTAGCCGAAGGCACGCGAGGGCGTGACCAGCCGGCCCTCGTCGTCCATGTAGGGCGCCACCTGCACCTCGCGCCGCTCGCGGTCGATGCCGGTCAGCTCGCCGAGCCGGAAACGGAAGCGGTGCCAGTGCGCCTGCGCGAGGTAGTCGACCTCGTGCGCACTCATGTCCATGCTGCCCGAGGCGATCTCGTGCAGCTTGGGCTTCCACACATGGGTGCGGTGCTTGTCGATCAGCGTGATCTCCGCGCGGCCTCGCTTGCCGAGCGTATCGCCGAGGCGCGTGGCCAGCTCCAGGCCGCCGGCCCCGCCGCCCACGATGACGACGCGGTGCTTCTGCACGGTGCTGTTCATGGTTGGCTGCTCCGTACAGGCATGCGATTCGCTTCAGCGCGGCTGGGCCGCGGGCATCTGGGTCTCGACCCGGTCCAGCACCGCCTCGGGCGCGTCGGCCTCGGCCGGCGTCTCGTTGTCCAGAATGCGCTTCATGCGGACGGTGTCCAGGTCGTTGGTCCACTTGGCGACCACGACCGTGGCCACGCCGTTGCCGATCAGGTTGGTGAGCGCACGCGCTTCCGACATGAAGCGGTCGATGCCCAGGATGAGCGCCAGCCCCGCCACCGGCACATGGCCCACGGCCGAGAGCGTGGCCGCCAGCACGATGAAGCCGCTGCCCGTCACGCCCGCAGCCCCCTTCGAGGTGAGCAGCAGCACGGCCAGCAGCGTGAACTGCTGGGTGATCGTCATGTCGGTGTTGGTCGCCTGCGCGATGAACACCGCCGCCATCGTCAGGTAGATCGAGGTGCCGTCGAGGTTGAACGAGTAGCCCGTGGGCACCACCAGACCGACCACCGACTTCTTCGCGCCCAGGTTCTCCAGCTTGGCCATCATGCGCGGCAGCACCGACTCGGACGACGAGGTGCCCAGCACGATCAGCAGCTCTTCCTTGATGTACTTGATGAACTTCCAGATGCTGAAGCCGTGCACCCGCGCAATGAGCCCCAGCACCACGAAGATGAAGAACAGGCAGGTGGCATAGAAGGTGGCCATCAGCTGGCCGAGCTGCAGCAGCGAGCTCACGCCGTACTTGCCGATGGTGAAGGCCATCGCACCGAAGGCGCCGATGGGCGCGACCTTCATGATGTAGCCCACGATCACGAAGAGCACGTGCGAGCCCTTCTCGATCACGTCGAACACCAGCGTGCCGCGGCCGCCGAACTTGTGCAGCGCGAAGCCGAACATCACGGCGATCAGCAGCACCTGCAGGATCTCGCCCTTGGCGAAGGCGTCGACCACCGTGCTCGGAATGACGTTGAGCAGGAAGTCGGTGGTGCTCTGCATCTTGCCGGGGCCGGTGTAGGCCGCGATGCCCTTGGTGTCGAGCTGGCTCACGTCGACGTTCATGCCCGCGCCGGGCCGCACGATGTTGATGATGACCAGGCCCACCACCAGCGCGATGCTGCTCACGATCTCGAAGTACAGGAGCGCCAGGCCGCCGGTCTTGCCGACCTTCTTCATGTCTTCCATGCCGGCGATGCCGACCACCACCGTGCAGAAGATGATCGGCGCGATGATCATCTTGATGAGCTTGATGAAGCCGTCGCCCAGCGGTTTCATCGATGCGCCGGTGTCGGGATAGAAATGCCCCAGCAGCACCCCGAGCACGATGGCGGTGATGACCTGGAAGTACAGGGATTTGTAGAAAGGCTTGGGTGCGACGGATGGTTGGTCCACGAATATCTCCTAGAAAATTTCAGACGCCGGCGGCATGCGCCTGCCGGTCGGCGTGGTAGCTCGACCGCACGAGCGGTCCGCAAGCCGCATGGGCGAAGCCCATGGCGTGCGCCTGCTGCGCAAGGGTTTCGAACTGCGCGGGGGCAACGTAGCGTTCCACCGGCAGGTTGCCGGGGCGCGGCTGCAGGTACTGGCCGACGGTGAGCATGTCCACGCCGTGGCGGCGCAGGTCGCGCATCACGTCGAGCACTTCGTCGTCGGTCTCGCCCAGGCCCAGCATCAGGCCGGACTTGGTGGGCACCTCGGGGCAGCGCGCGCGGAACGACTGCAGCAGCTGCAGCGAGTGCAGGTAGTCGGCACCGGGGCGCGCCTGGCGGTACAGGCGCGGCACGGTCTCGAGGTTGTGGTTCATCACATCGGGCGGATCGGCCGCGAGGATGTCGAGCGCCACCTCGGCACGGCCACGGAAGTCGGGCACGAGCACCTCGATCTGCGTGCCGGGCGACTGCGCGCGCACCGCGCGGATGCAGGCGGCGAAGTGCGCCGCGCCGCCGTCGCGCAGGTCGTCGCGGTCCACACTCGTGATCACCACGTACTTCAGGCGCAGGCGCGCCACCGTGTCGGCCAGGTGCTGCGCTTCCTGCGGATCGGGCGGCTGCGGGCGGCCGTGCGCCACGTCGCAGAACGGGCAGCGGCGCGTGCACAGGTCGCCCAGCACCATGAAGGTGGCCGTGCCCTTGCCGAAGCATTCGCCGATGTTCGGGCACGAGGCTTCTTCGCACACCGTGTGCAGGCTGGCCTCGCGCAGCGTGCGCTTCACCTCGCGAAAGCTCTCGCTCTGCGAGACGCGCACGCGGATCCAGTCGGGCTTGGGCAGGGCCGGACCTGCCTCGGCCACGCGGATCGGAATCCGTCGCGTCTTGGCGGCGCCGCGCTGCGGGCCGTGAAGCACTGCGGTGTCGTTCATGGCCGCACCGTCGTCAGGCCGCGTTGCGGTGTGAGTTGGCATCGACCACCGCCAGCGCCGTCATGTTGACGATGCGGCGCACCGTGGACGACGGCGTGAGGATGTGCACCGAGCGCGCCGCCCCCAGCAGGATGCCGCCCACCGTGATGCCGCTGCCGGCCGCCATGCGCAGCAGGTTGTACGAGATGTTGGCCGCATCGACGTTGGGCATGATGAGCACGTTGGCTTCGGTCTCCAGCGCCGAGTCCGGGAACTCGTGGTCGAGGATGGTCTTCGACAGCGCCGCGTCGCCGCGCATCTCGCCTTCCACCGCGAGCTGCGGATCGCTCGCCTTGATGAGCGCGAGCGCCTCGCGCATCTTCACGGCCGAGGCCGCGTCCGAGCCGCCGAAGTTCGAGTGCGACAGCAGCGCCACGCTCGGCGTCACGCCGAAGCGGCGCACCTCTTCGGCCGCCAGCAGCGCGATCTCGGCGATCTGCGCGGCGTCGGGGTCGCGGTTGACGTGCGTGTCGCAGATGAAGAGCTGGCGCCCCGGCAGCATCAGCATCTGCATGGCGGCCATGGTCTTCGTGCCGGGGCGCAGGCCGATCACGTCGCGCACATGGCGCAGGTGGTCGCCGTAGCCGCCGAGCGTGCCGCACAGCATGGCGTCGGCATGGCCCTGGCGCACCAGCATCGCCGCGAGCAGCGTGCCGCGGCTGCGCATCTCGGTCTGCGCCACCAGGCGCGAGACGCCGTCGCGGCGCTTGAGCTGGTAGTAGGCCTCGGCCGCATCGCCATGCACGGCCGGGTCGAGCAGGTCGACGGCCTCGCAGTCGGTGCCCAGTGCAAGGCGCAGGCCGTACTGCGCGATGCGCTCGGCGATCACCTCGGGGCGGCCCAGCAGCAGCGGGCGCGCGAGGCCTTCGTCGACCACCACCTGCGCGGCGCGCAGCACGCGCTCGTCCTCGCCCTCGGCGTAGACCACGCGCTTGGGCGACTGCTTGGCCGCGGCGAACAGCGGCTGCATGCTGCTGCCCGACTGGTAGACGAACTGCGACAGGCGCTGGCGGTAGGCCTTCATGTCGGCGATGGGCCGCGTCGCCACGCCGCTGTCGACCGCGGCCTGCGCCACCGCGGGCGCGACGGCCTCGATCAGGCGCGGATCGAAAGGCTTCGGGATCAGGTAGTCGCGGCCGAAGCGCAGGCCGACCGCGCCGTAGGCCTGCGCCACCACCTCGGGGATCTCGGCATGCGCGAGCTCAGCGATGGCGCGCACCGCGGCGAGCTTCATCTCCTCGTTGATCGTGGTCGCGCCCACGTCGAGCGCGCCGCGGAAGATGAACGGAAAACAGAGGACGTTGTTGACCTGGTTCGGATAGTCCGACCGGCCGGTGCCGAGGATGGCGTCGGGGCGCACGGCCAGCGCGTCTTCCGGCAGGATTTCCGGCGTCGGGTTGGCCATGGCGAGGATGATCGGGTCGCGCGCCATCTCCTTCACCATCTCGGGCTTGAGCACGCCGCCGGCCGAGAGGCCCAGGAAGATGTCGGCGCCGGCGATCACGTCGGCCAGCTTGCGCGCCGAGGTGTCTTGCGCGTAGCGGGCCTTGTTCGGGTCCATCTGCTCCTTGCGGCCGGTGTAGACCACGCCCGCGCTGTCGGACACGAAGATGCTGTGCATCGGCAGGCCCAGGCTCACGATCAGGTCGAGGCAGGCCAGTGCCGCCGCGCCGGCGCCCGAGGCCACCAGCTTGACCTCGCGGATGTCCTTCTTCACATGCCGCAGCGCATTGAGGATGGCGGCGGCCGCGACGATGGCGGTGCCGTGCTGGTCGTCGTGGAACACCGGGATCTTCATGCGCTCGCGCAGCTTCTTCTCGATGTAGAAGCACTCGGGCGCCTTGATGTCTTCCAGGTTGATGCCGCCGAAGGTGGGCTCCATGCGCGCGATGGTGTCGATCAGCGCGTCGGGGTCGCTCTCGTCGAGCTCGATGTCGAACACGTCAATGCCGGCGAACTTCTTGAACAGGCAGGCCTTGCCCTCCATCACCGGCTTGCCGGCCAGCGCACCGATGTTGCCCAGGCCCAGCACCGCGGTGCCGTTGGTGATGACGGCCACGAGGTTGGCGCGCGAGGTGAGGTTCATCGCCTCGGCCGGGTCGCGCACGATCTCCATGCAGGCCTCGGCCACGCCGGGCGAATAGGCCAGCGCGAGGTCGCGCTGCGTGGCCATCGGCTTGGTCGGGTTCACCGAGATCTTGCCGGGCGTGGGATGGCGGTGGTAGTCGAGGGCGGCTTCGCGCAGTTTTTCGTCGGACATGGTGTCTCCGTGGGAATGTCAGTAGGGGGCGGCCGCGCCGGCATCGGCCAGCCAGTCGCGCAGTCCGCACAGCAGCGCCGCGGGCTGGTCGGCATGCACCCAGTGCCCGGCATCGGCGATGCGCTCGGCCTCCGCATGCGGGAACAGCGCGCGGATGCCGGCCAGCGACGACGGCCGTACGTAGCCGGACTCCGCGCCGTGGACGAAGAGCGCGGGTCCGTCGTAGCGCGCTTCGCGCAGCGCGTCAGGAAAGCCGCAAAGCTCGCGCATGCACAGCCCGGTGGCGAGCAGGTTCAGCCGCCAGTCGAAGCGGTCGTTCTGCCGGCGCAGGTTCTGCATCAGGAAGTCGACCGGGGCCTCGGCGCTGAGGCTGTCGGCCAGCGCCTGGCGGATCTCGCGGCGGCTGGCCGCGCCGGCCATGTCGAGGCTGCGCATGGCCGACACGTACGACGAGAACTGGTCGGCGTAGCTCTCGGGGGCGATGTCGATCACGGCAATGCCGCCGATGGCCTCCGGGTGCGAGAGCGCGAGGGCCATCGCCGTCTTGCCGCCCATGCTGTGGCCGATCACGAAGGGGCGCTGCAATTGCTCGCGCTCGATCAGCGCGCGCACGTCGCCCGCCATCTCGGTGTACGACATGGACTCGGCCCATGGCGAGGCGCCGTGGTTGCGGGCGTCGGGCAGGTAGACACGGTGGCCCGCGGCCAGCGCCTCTGCAACCTGCGTCCAGTTGCGCCCCGCGCCGAACAGGCCGTGCAGGATCACCACCGGAGGCCCCGATCCCAGGGCCTCGAAAGCCAGTGCGAGCGGCATGGCGGCGGCCTACTTCTTCTTCACCGGGGGCAGGTCGGTGCAATGCCCCTCGAAGACTTCGGCGGCCATGCCGATGGATTCGCCGAGCGTCGGATGCGGGTGGATGGTCTTGCCGATGTCGGCGGGCTCGCAGCCCATCTCGATGGCCAGGCACACCTCGCTGATCAGGTCGCCCGCATGCGTGCCGACGATGCCGCCGCCGACGATGCGGTGCGTGGCCTCGTCGAACAGCAGCTTGGTGAAGCCCTCGTCGCGCCCGTTGGCAATGGCGCGGCCCGATGCGGCCCAGGGGAACACCGCCTTGCCGACCTTCAGGCCTTCGGCCTTGCACTGCTCCTCGGTCTTGCCGGCCCATGCCACCTCGGGGTCGGTGTAGGCCACCGAGGGAATCTGCCGCGCATCGAAGAACGAAGCCTCGCCGTGCGCCACTTCCGCCGCCACATGCGCCTCGTGCACCGCCTTGTGTGCGAGCATGGGCTGGCCCACGATGTCGCCGATGGCGAAGATGTGCGGCACGTTGGTGCGCATCTGCTTGTCGACATTGATGAAGCCGCGGTCGGTGACGGCCACGCCGGCCTTGTCGGCGCCGATCTTCCCGCCGTTGGGACTGCGGCCCACGGCCACGAGCACGAGGTCGTAGACCTGCGGGGCCGAAGGCGCCTTCTCGCCTTCGAAGCTGACCTCGATGCCGGCCTGGGTGGTCTTGGCGCCGACGGTCTTGGTCTTGAGCATCACGTTGTCGAAGCGCGGCGCGTTGAACTTCTCCCACACCTTGACGAGGTCGCGGTCGGCGCCCTGCATCAGGCCGTCGAGCATCTCGACCACGTCGATGCGCGTGCCCAGCGTCGAATACACCGTGGCCATCTCCAGGCCGATGATGCCGCCGCCGATCACCAGCATGCGCTTCGGAATGCCCTTGAGCAGCAGCGCGCCGGTGGAATCGACGACGCGCTCGTCCTCGGGCATGAAGGGCAGTTTCACGGCCTGCGAACCCGCGGCGATGATGGCCTTGGCGAACTTCACCACCTTCTTCGCGCCGCCCTCGCCCGCCACCTCGACGTGATGCGCATCGAGGAAGCTGCCGACGCCGGTGACGACCTCGACCTTGCGCGCCTTCGCCATGCCGGCGAGGCCGCCGGTGAGCTTCTTGATCACGCCGTCCTTGAAGCCGCGCAGCGCGTCGATGTCGACTTCGGGCGCGGCGTACTTGATGCCGTGCCTGGCGAGCAGCTTCACCTCGTCCATCACGCCGGCCGTGTGCAGCAGCGCCTTCGACGGGATGCAGCCCACGTTGAGGCACACGCCGCCGAGCGTGGCGTAGCGTTCCACGAGCACGGTCTTCATGCCGAGGTCGGCGCTGCGGAAAGCGGCCGAGTAGCCGCCGGGGCCGGCGCCGAGCACGAGCACTTCGCATTCCATATCTACTTTGCCGGCGTAGCCGGCCGCTTCACTCCCTCTCCCGCTTGCGGGAGAGGGTTGGGGTGAGGGTGCAGCGGCGCGACCTTCAACTCCTTCACCGTCCCCGCATGACTCGACGGAATCTCCATCGAGGCCTTGTCGGACTCCACCATGATCAGCCCGGTATCGACCGCGATGACCTCGCCGGGCTTGACCAGCAGCTCGATGATCGCGACATCCTTGAAATCACCGATGTCGGGAACCTTGACTTCCACCGTGTGTGCCATTTGGGAGCTTCCTTCAGAACAGCACGCGCCGCAGGTCGGCGAGCACGTTGGCGAAATAGACGTTGAAGCGCGCGGCGGCGGCGCCGTCGATCACGCGGTGGTCCCACGAGAGGGACAGCGGCAGCGTGAGGCGCGAGGTGTAGGTCTTGCCGTCGCTGGAATGCTGCTTCCAGTAGCTCTTGCACACGCCCATGATGGCGACCTCGGGCGCATTGATGATCGGCGTGAAGTAGATGCCGCCGATGCCGCCCAGCGAACTGATGGTGAAGGTGCCGCCCGACATCTGGTCGGGCTTGAGCTTGCCGTCGCGCGCGAGCTTGGCGAGCTCGCCCATCTCTTTCGCGATCTCGGGCACGGTCTTCTTGTCGACGTCGCGGATCACCGGCACCATGAGCCCGTTGGGCGTGTCGGCCGCGAAGCCGATGTGCCAGTAGTTCTTGAGTACCAGGGCGTCGCCGTCGAGGCTGGCGTTGAACTCCGGGAACTTCTTCAGCGCAGCCACGGCCGCCTTCATCATGAAGGGCAGCATGCTGATCTTGACGCCCGACTTCTCCAGCTCCTTGTTCATCTGCACGCGGAAGGGCTCGAGGTCGGTGATGTCGGCCTCGTCGTGCGTCGTCACGTGCGGAATGACGACCCAGTTGCGGTGCAGGTTGGCGGCGCTGATCTTCTTGATGCGCGACAGTTCCTTGCGCTCGGTCGGACCGAACTTGGCGAAGTCGACCTTGGGCCAGGGCAGCAGGTCGATGCCGCCGACGCCACCGCCTGCAGGCGCCGCAGCAGACTTGCCAGCGGCCGGTGCAGCGGCTGCACCGCCACCCTTCGCGAAGGCCTCGACGTCGGCGCGCACGATGCGGCCGTGGTCGCCGGTGCCCTTGATCTTTCCGAGGTCGACGCCGAGTTCGCGTGCGAGCTTGCGCACGGCGGGGCCGGCGTAGGCGAGAGCAAAGCCGGCTTCGATCTCCGCATTGCCGGCAGGCAGCACCGCCGCTGCTGCTGCATCGCTCCCTCTCCCGCTCGCGGGAGAGGGTTGGGGTGAGGGAGCAGCGGTCGCCACAGGCGCATCACTCGTCGCCAGCGACAGGATCACCGACCCTTCGCTGACCTTGTCCCCGATCTTGATGCCGATGGCCGTCACCACGCCCGAGAGCGGCGCGGGCACGTCCATCGTGGCCTTGTCGGATTCGAGCGAGACGATCGGGTCCTCGGCCTTCACCGTGTCGCCGACCTTCACGAAGATCTCGATGACCGGCACGTCCTTGAAGTCGCCGATGTCGGGCACGCGCACCTCGGCCACGCCGGCCGGTGCGCTGGTGGCCGATGGCGCGGCGCTCACGCTGGGCTTGGCGGCTTCGGCGGGTGCGGCCGCGGCAGCACCACCGCCCTCGGCCTTGAAGGTCATGATGACGCTGCCTTCGCTGACCTTGTCGCCCAGCTTCACGGCGATGGACTCGACCACGCCGCCGCGCGGCGCGGGCACGTCCATCGTCGCTTTGTCGGATTCGAGCGAGACCAGCGGGTCTTCGGCCTTCACCGTGTCGCCCGGCTTCACGAAGATCTCGATGACGGGCACATCGCTGAAGTCACCGATGTCGGGAACCTTGATGTCGATTGCGTTGCTCATGTTGGGTACTGCCTCAGACGGTCCAGGGGGCGGCGCGCTCGGCGTCGAGCCCGTACTTCGCGATGGCCTCGGCCACCACGGCGTGCTTGATCGCGCCGTCGTCGGCCAGCGCCTTGAGCGCGGCCACCACCACGTGCCAGCGATCGACCTCGAAGAAGCGGCGCAGCTTGCGGCGGTAGTCGCTGCGGCCGAAGCCGTCGGTGCCGAGCACGGTGTAGCGCCGGCCCGCGGCCTGCACGTACTCGCGCACCTGGTCGGCGTAGTTGCGCATGTAGTCGGTGGCCGCGATGACCGGGCCGTCGTGGCCTTCGAGGCATTGCTCGACGTGGCTCTTGCGCGCCGACTCGGTCGGGTGCAGCCGGCTCCAGCGCTCGGCGGCCATGCCGTCGCGGCGCAGCTCGTTGTAGCTGGTGGCGCTCCAAACGTCGGCGGCGATGCCGAAGTCGCTCTTGAGCAGCTCGGCCGCGAACATCACCTCGCGCAGGATGGTGCCGCTGCCCATGAGCTGCACGCGGTGGCCCTTCTTGGGAGTCTTGCCACCGTCGCTCAATTGATAGAGCCCCTTGAGAATCCCCGCCTCGCTGCCCTCGGGCATGCCGGGGTGGGTGTAGTTCTCGTTCATGAGGGTGATGTAGTAGTACACATCCTCCTGCTCGGCATACATGCGGCGCATGCCATCGCGCACGATGGCCACCACCTCGTAGGCGAAGGTCGGGTCGTACGAGACGCAGTTGGGAATGGTGCCGGCCAGGATGTGGCTGTGGCCGTCTTCGTGCTGCAGGCCTTCGCCGTTGAGCGTGGTGCGTCCCGCGGTGCCGCCCAGGAGGAACCCGCGTGCCCGCATGTCGCCGGCCAGCCAGGCCAGGTCGCCCACGCGCTGCAGGCCGAACATCGAGTAGTAGATGTAGAACGGAATCATCGGCACGTTGTTCGTGCTGTACGAGGTGGCCGCGACGATCCAGCTGGACATCGCGCCGCCCTCGTTGATGCCTTCCTGCAGCACCTGCCCGTCCTTCGACTCGCGGTAGTACATGAGCTGGTCGGCGTCCTGCGGCTTGTAGAGCTGGCCGAGCGAGGACCAGATGCCGAGCTGGCGGAACATGCCCTCCATGCCGAAGGTGCGCGACTCGTCGGGCACGATGGGCACCACGTGCTTGCCGATGGCCTTGTCGCGCACCAGCGTGCCGAGCATCTGCACGAAGGCCATGGTGGTGGAGATCTCGCGCTCGCCGGTGTCCTTGAGCAGGCGCTCGAAGGTGGAAAGCGGCGGAATCTCCAGCGCGGTCGACTTGCGGCGGCGCTGCGGCAGGTAGCCGCCAAGCGCGGCGCGGCGCTCGCGCAGGTACTTCATCTCGGGGCTGTCTTCGGCCAGCCGGATGAACGGCACGTTGGGCAGCTCTTCGTCGGACACCGGGATCTGGAAGCGGTCGCGGAAGCCGCGCAACGCGTCCTGCGTCATCTTCTTGGCCTGGTGCGCGATCATCTGGCCTTCGCCCGATTCGCCCATGCCGTAGCCCTTGACCGTCTTGGGCAGGATCAGCGTGGGCTGCCCCTTGTGCTTGACCGCTGCGGCATACGCGGCGAAGACCTTCTCGGGGTCGTGGCCGCCGCGCGTGAGGCCCCAGATCTCGTCGTCGCTCATGTCGGCGACCAGCGCCTTCGTCTCGTCGTACTTGCCGAAGAAATGCTCGCGCACGTAGGCGCCGCTCTTGCTCTTGAAATCCTGGTACTCGCCGTCGACGCACTCTTCCATGCGCTGCAAGAGCTTGCCGCTCTTGTCCTTGGCGAGCAGCTTGTCCCAGCCGCTGCCCCAGAGCACCTTGATGACGTTCCAGCCTGCCCCACGGAACACGCTCTCCAGCTCCTGCACGATCTTGCCGTTGCCACGCACAGGGCCGTCGAGGCGCTGCAGGTTGCAGTTGATGACGAACACGAGGTTGTCCAGGCTCTCGCGGCCCGCGAGCGAGATGGCGCCGAGCGATTCGGGCTCGTCCATCTCGCCGTCGCCCATGAAGGCCCAGACCTTGCGCGGTGCCGTGTCGGCCAGGCCGCGGCCGTGCAGGTACTTGAGAAAACGCGCTTGATAGATCGCCATCAGCGGGCCCAGGCCCATCGACACCGTGGGGAACTGCCAGAAGTCGGGCATGAGCCAGGGGTGCGGATACGACGGGATGCCGTTGCCCTCGGACTCCTGGCGATAGTTGAGCAGTTGCTGCTCGCTGAGCCGCCCTTCGAGAAAAGCACGTGCGTAGATGCCGGGCGAGCTGTGGCCCTGGATGAAGAGCAGGTCGCCGCCGTGCGTGTCGGTGGCGGCATGCCAGAAATGGCCGAAGCCGATGTCGTAGAGCGTGGCCGCCGACTGGAAGCTCGCGATGTGGCCGCCGAGCTCGGACGAGTCCTTGTTGGCGCGCAGGATGATCGCCATCGCGTTCCAGCGGATGATCGAGCGCAGGCGGTGCTCGATCTCGCGGTTGCCGGTGGACTTTTCTTCCTTCTCGGGCGGGATGGTGTTCTTGTAGGCCGTGTTCAGCGAGCGGGGCACGTACACGCCGTCGCGGCGGCCCTCGTCGACGAGGCGGTTCAACAGAAAGTTCACGCGCTCGCTGCCGCGGTGTTGCTGAACGGCGCCGAGCGCGTCGGTCCACTCGCCAGTTTCCGTGGGGTCAAGGTCACCCATGGTGCTCATCGGTTTGTCTCCTGTGTCGTGGCCATGACTCGCATCGGGCGATGCGGCCGGCCCTTCTACTGAGCAATCGATATGCCACGCGCGGCACGGGGAGCGGATCGCGCTAAGTCGTTGATTTCATGGGGGTTGATGTGGACATGTGCCAGGCCGGCCGCCGACGGTCCGGATGAGCGCCGAAGGGGCCGTCCGAATCACCGGACGAGCAACCAAGGGCAAACCCTGAGTGACGAGGGCCATCGGGGGCGCTTGTGTTCAGGGTGCATGCACAGGCCACCGGGTACTCCCCTCCGCGAATGTCCCCCGCTTCGGCTTCCGCCCCTCCTCCTTTGTTTCGCTGCGGGGAGCACCCGGTGCGCTGTGCACGATGGACGCAGCGCTTGTGCGAGCCGATCAACGACTGCTCTGAGCGATCAGGCCGGCGGCGTGCTCTGCGCAGCGAAATAAAGGAGGAGGCCTGCGGCCCTAGCCCGGTAGCAGAACGTACTGCGCGGCAGCTCGATCACTTCGCCCCCCGTCGGATGGAGCAGGCTTCGGGCCGGTGATGATGGACGAGTTCTCGCTGTCGCTCACGAGGCGCAGGCGCGGCGTTTTTTTGACGAACTCGAGCTCCATCGTGAATTGCCCGACCTTGCGCTCCAAGGCTGCAATCTTCGCTTCGTAGTGAGCCACAACAGCGGCCTCGGCCTCTTCGTCGCTGAGCTCGCCGCGAGGCGCTCCACAACTTCGCGTGCACCGAGGTCTCGTACTGCCGCAAGGCTTTCGAGCTGTGCTGCCTGCGGACGTGCCTTGCCTTGTTCCCAGTGGTAGATCGTCTGCCCGGATACGCCACGGTCACAACAGTTTCCCGCTGCTGCACCGCGGAAGGTTTCGACTACGGAAACATGGCGTGTCCCGATCGCGTGACCGCCAACGTCGGATTCGGCGCAAGACTTGGACCGCGGTTCTCGCGATGAGACCCGCATGCGTCTTGCTCCAACCTCTTTCTCTGGAACTTCCATGAAACTCACGAAAGTCATGAAGATCGTTTCCATCCCGGTCCTGACCTTGTTGGTCGCCGCCGGCGCTCACGCAGAAGCGTACGACGGTGTTCACAACGCCCTCTCCACCAAGACACGCGACGAGGTGAATGCCGAAGCCGTGCGCACTGCCACAGCGCCGGACCAGAACGTGGTTCGCGGCTCTCGCGGCCCCGAGACCATGGCCGTGTCGAAGGAGCGTTCCCTCGTCGAAGCTGAAGCCATCCGCACGGCCTGGATGCCCGACCAGAATGTCGGCTCCGGCTCCCGCGTGAACAGCAAGGTCATCTCGACGATGCCGCACCCGGCCGACGTGCGCGCGAAAGCCAATTAAGCAACGACTGCCTCCCGCTACACGTGCGGTAGAAATACAAATGGTGGCAGCAAGGCCGCGGGCTTTGGCTCGCCACCTGAGGCGCCAGCCCCCGGGTCAAAACCTGATGACAGCTTCCGTCACCGCCGGTGTTGCCGAAGCTGCACAGCCAGCCGCTTTGTCTGCCAAGTCGAGCTCGGGCGGGCTGAACCCCATGCTGCACGCGCCACTACTGCCGCTGCTGATTCGCCTCGCACTGCCCACGGTGGCCGTGATGCTCATGCAGACGGTGCTGAGCGTGGCCGAAACCTACTTCGTGAGCGGGCTGGGAGTCGACGCGATCGCCGCGGCCTCACTGGTCGTGCCTGTCATGCTGCTGATGACCATGGTCTCCAACGGCGGCGTCGGGGGCGGGGTTTCCTCGGCGGTCGCGCGCGCGCTCGGCGCCGACCGGCAAGACGAGGCCGAAAGCCTCGTGTGGCACAGCATCGTGATCGCGATCGTCGCCGGTGGACTGTTCACTGTGGCCGCGATCGCCGTGGGGCCGATACTCTATCGTGGGTTGGGCGGCACGGGCGCGTCCTTGCAGCAGGCGCTTCGGTACTCGAACATTCTCTTCGGCGGCGCGGTCCTGTTCTGGGTTCCGACGTTGCTGCAATCGGCTTTGCGAGGCGCGGGCAACGTCAGGACGCCTGCACTGATCATGCTCGGTGGCGTCTGCGCCGGGCTCATCATTTCTCCGGTCTTGATTCTGGGCTGGCTGGGGCTTCCGCGAATGGGCGTGGCCGGTGCGGGCGTGGCACAGGTGCTGTGCACCGCAGGCTCGCTGGTGGCAATCGTTGCTTCCATGCGATCGACGGGTTCGAAACTTCGCCTTCGCCGGTACCCGCTGCGGCGCGATCACTTCGGCGCCATTCTTGGCGTGGGCTTGCTGTCGACCCTCAACGCTGCGATGTCGACGCTCTCGATCGCAGCGATCACTGCGGCTGCGGGCACCTTCAGCGTGGCGACGATCGCGGGCTACGGTATCGCGTCCCGGCTCGAAATGCTGCTGGTGCCCGTGATGTTCGGTTTCGGCACCGCAGCCATCGCCGTGGTCGGCACCTCCATCGGCGCTGGCGACGTGGCGCGTGCGCGCCGCGCTGCCCTGGTGAATGCTTTGTTCGTCGGTGGTGTGCTCGAAGTGCTGGGCCTTTGCGTGGCGTTCATGCCCAGCCTGTGGATGTCTCACTTCACGAACGACCCCGACGTACTGGCCGTCGCCGGTCACTATCTGCGCGTGATGGGCCCGGCGTACGGTTTCATTGCCATTGCGTTGGCGCTGTACTTCGCGGGGCAGGGGGCGCGGCGCGTTGGCTGGCCGCTCGCAGCGGGTGTTCTCCGCTTCGTGTGCGCGCTGTCCGCAGCGGCGCTGGTGTTCGCGGGGAAGCTCAGTCTCGAATCTGCCTTCCTGCTGGTGGCCGGGGGAGCCATCGTCGGCGCCGCAGTGACGGTGTGGGGCTTCGCCCGGGTGAAGTGGGGAATTTGCTAGATCGCGACTCGATGGTCGCTGTTCTCCCTCGACGTCGAGACTATCCGAACCGCTTTTCCGAGTGCAACGGGCGGTCCTGCTGGACCGCCTTGGTCGCTGGGTCGTCTGAACCTCAACGCGAGCGGCTTGCTACCGCTTCGACGGACTCAGCCTGCCAGCCGCCGCCCAGCGCCTTGAATGCACTGACCGCCGCGCGCGCCGACTCCGTTTGCGCTTGCGCTCTCGCATCGGCCACGCGCAGCAGGCTCTCGTCCGCTTGCAGCACTTCGATCAGGCTGACAACACCGCGCTGATAAGCCGCGAACGAGGCACCTCGCGCACGACCGAGAGATGCCTCTCCTTGCGCGAGCAATGCGGCCTGTTCTTCACGCTTGACCAGGGCGGAGAAGGCGTTCTCCACGTCTTCTGTCGCATGCAGCGCGGCGAGCCGGTAGGCCGCGAGCAACTCCGCGTCCTGCCCCTTGGCGAGTTCGATCTGCGCATCGATGCGCCCGAAGTCGAACAGCCGCCAGCGCAGGCCGAGCAGGGCCGCAGCCTGACTGGCGCCGCCGGTGAACAGGTTGCCGCTGGCCACGGACGTGGCGCTGCCGATCGTTCCTCCCAAGGACAGCTTCGGGTAGTACTCGGCCACGGCCATGCCGATGCGCGCGTTCGATGCCGCAAGACGCCGCTCGGCGACGATCAGGTCGGGCCGACGCCGTAGCAATTCGCCAGGCGATCCGGCGGCGCCGATGCGCGGTGCGACAGGAATGACGCCCGCAGCCGACAGTTCGGCGCGGTGCGCGCCCGGGGCGGCGCCTAGCATCACATCGAGCGCGTTCATGGCCGCAGTCTCGCCCGCTTCCAGGACTGGCACCGACGCACGGACCTGCGCCAGCGCACCTTCGACCTGCCTCAGCTGGAGTTCGGCGGCCAGCCCCTTGCCGTAGAGCAGGTCGATCTTCGATAGCAGGTCCTGCTGTGTGGCGACTTGCCGGCGTGCCACGTCGAGACGGGCCTGCAGTCCGCGCAGCGTGATGTAGATGTCCGCAGTCTGCGCGGCCACGGTCAGGCGCGTGGCGGCTGCGCCGGCCTCCGATGCCTGGTAGTCGGCCAGCGCAGCTTCGCGTCCCCGACGCAGGCCGCCGAAGATGTCCATCTCCCAGCTTGCGCCAAGGTTCGCTTCGTAGGCGTTGCCGTAGCGATCGAAGCCTGGCTGTGAGTTCAGGACTCGGCCCAGCGGCGTCTCCACCGACTGGTAGGCCCGGGCGGCTTGTCCGCTGAGGTTGCCCGAGGGCAACAACGCCGCATCCGCCGCACCGAGCCCCGCCCGGGCCTGCGCCACGCGGGCGGATGCTTGCGCAAGATCGAGGTTCTGCGTCAGTGCGAGTTCGACATAGCGGGCCAGCTGCGCGTCGCCGAACGCGGCCCACCATGCCACCAGCTCGGCATTCGCGGTAGCGGCCCGCCGATCGATGGCCGCCTGGCCGATGTATTGGTCTGGCAAAGTGATAGCGGGCCGGACATAGTCAGGGCCGACCGCGCAACCTGCGAGCAGGCTGAAAAGCAGGGGAATGGCAAGGGTACGTTGAGACATGGCTTCTTCCGGAAGGAGTGACATCGGAACCGCAAACAAAGTGATGTGACTATAGTACAATTTGGTCACTCGTTGTCATCTGTTCGCCGGAGCGGTAAGCTGTCGCCATGAGCAATGCAACTTCTTCTTCCCCTGCCGCGCGGGGGCCGGCCGACCACGACGTGCGCGCGCAGATCCTCGTCGCGGCAACCGAGCACTTCAGCCGGTACGGTTACGAGAAAACCACGGTTTCCGACCTTGCCAAGGCCATCGGCTTCTCCAAGGCGTACATCTACAAGTTCTTCGAGTCCAAGCAGGCGATCGGCGAAATGATCTGCTCGAACTGCCTGCGGGAGATCCAGGTGGACATCCGAGCGGCGATCGACGGGGTCGACAGCCCGCCCGAGAAACTTCGCCGCATGTTCAAGGCCATTGTCGATTCGGGCCTTCGCCTGTTCTTCCAGGACCGCAAGCTCTACGAGATTGCCATCTCGGCGGCCAGCGAACGCTGGCAGTCGGCCATCGCTCACGAAGCGTGCATCCGACAACTGCTCGTCGAGGTGCTGAGACAAGGGCGAGATTCCGGCGACTTCGAGCGCAAAACGCCGATCGACGAGACGGCGGCGGCGATCTACTTGGTCGTTCACCCCTATATCAACCCCCTGATCCTCCGGCAGAGCTTTGATCACACGGACCATGCGCCGGCGCAGTTGTCCGGGCTGGTACTGCGCAGCTTGTCGCCATAGACAAACAAATCTGCTTGTGACCATTGACTAAATTGGTCACTATTATCAAAATCGGGGTCCTGATCGATTCGTCTATGGGACCCTCATGCATCCGCGCCGCTTCGTTACATCCGCACTTTTCTGCGCCTTGCCATTCGCGTTGGTCGCTTGCGACGACAAGGCACCGCCAGACCCGCGCACCCAAGTGCCGTTGGTGCGCGCCGCTACCGTCCAGGCAGCCGCTTCGGCATCGCGCTCTTTCACCGGCACCGTAGCCGCACGTGTGCAAAGCGACCTGGGATTTCGAGTCTCGGGGAAGGTGCTGGAGCGGCTCGTGGACGCCGGGCAAACAGTCAAGCGTGGGCAGTTGCTCATGCGCATCGACCCCGCCGATCTGAAGCTCGCCGCGCGTGCGCAGCTGGAGGCCGTGGCCGCTGCACGAGCGCGCGCGAAGCAGGCGAGCGACGAAGAGCTGCGCTATCGCGACCTGCGCGGCACCGGTGCAATCTCTGCTTCGGCCTACGACCAGATCAAGGCCGCGGCGGATGCCGCCCAAGCCCAGCTCAGTGCGGCCGAAGCGCAGTCCGATGCCGCTCGCAATGCCAACCGCTATTCAGACCTCATTGCTGATTCCGACGGCACGGTGGTCGAAACGCTGGCCGAGCCCGGCCAGGTGGTCAATGCCGGTCAACCGGTGATCCGCGTGGCCCAGTCCGGGCGCAGGGAAGCCGTGGTCCAGTTGCCCGAAACGATGCGCCCTGCCGTTGGCTCCGGCGGGCAGGCCACACTCTTTGGCAAGGAAGGCGTCGCCGTGGCCGTGAAACTCAGGCAGCTCGCTGATGCGGCCGATCGGTTTACGCGAACGTTCGAGGCGCGCTACGTGCTCGAGGGCGAACTGGTCAACGCTCCGCTGGGTGCCACGGTCACAGTCCGCATTTCAGACGGCAGGCCCGCCCAAGCAGGTGGCGTGCAGGTACCCATCGGCGCCTTGTTCGACACAGGCAAAGCGACGGGCGTATGGGTCATCGGCGGCGATCCGTCGACGGTGCGCTGGCAGCCGGTGGTTGTCCAGCTTCTGGACTTCGACCGTGCCCAGGTGGCCGGTCAGCTCAAGCAGGGAGACCAAGTCGTTGCGCTCGGTGCGCACCTGCTGCGCGAAGGCGAGCAGGTGCGTGTCGCGACCTTGGCCGCAACGCCGGCGGTGGGCGGAGCCCGCCCATGAGCGAAGGCCGATTCAATCTGTCGGCGCTGGCCGTCCGCGAACGCGCCATCACGTTGTTCTTGATCTGCCTGATCTCGCTGGCGGGGCTGGTTGCGTTCTTCAAGCTCGGCCGCGCGGAAGATCCCGCCTTCACAGTCAAGGTGATGACCATCATCACGGCCTGGCCTGGCGCCACGGCGCAGGAAATGCAGGACCAGGTCGCCGAGAAACTCGAAAAGCGATTGCAGGAGCTGCGCTACTACGACCGCGCAGAGACCTATACACGGCCCGGCCTGGCGTTCACGACCCTGACATTGCTCGACAGCACTCCGCCGGCGCAGGTGCAGGAACAGTTCTATCAGGCACGCAAGAAGGTCGGCGATGAGGCGGGCAACCTGCCCACTGGTGTGATCGGGCCGATGATCAACGATGAGTACGCGGACGTCACCTTCTCCCTGTTCGCGCTCAAGGCCAAGGGAGAACCTCAGCGCGTGCTGGTGCGCGATGCGGAAGCGCTGCGCCAACGGCTGCTGCACGTGCCGGGCGTGAAGAAGGTCAATATCGCCGGGGAGCAGTCGGAGCGAATCTATGTCGAGTTCGCGCACGACCGGCTGGCAACACTGGGCGTCAGCCCGCAGGACGTGTTCGCCGCGCTCAACAACCAGAATGCGCTGAGTCCTTCTGGGTCGGTGGAATCCAGCGGGCCGCAAGTCTTCATTCGGCTGGACGGCGCATTCGACACGCTACAGAAGATTCGCGACACGCCAGTGATCGCGCAAGGCCGCACCTTGAAACTCTCGGACGTTGCCACGGTCAAGCGCGGCTACGAAGACCCGGCCACTTTCATGATCCGCAACGGCGGCGAGCCTGCCTTGCTGATCGGCGTGGTGATGCGGGAGGGGTGGAACGGGCTCGACCTGGGCAAGGCGCTGGACGTGGAAGCCCGTGCCATCAACGCCGAGCTGCCGCTGGGCCTGAGCCTGACCAAGGTCACGGACCAGTCGGTGAACATCGCCGCTTCGGTCGACGAGTTCATGGTCAAGTTCTTTGCGGCCTTGTTGGTCGTGATGCTGGTGAGCTTCCTGAGCATGGGCTGGCGCGCGGGCCTCGTGGTGGCTGCGGCCGTGCCGCTGACCCTGGCCGTGGTCTTCGTGGTGATGGCCGCGACAGGCAAAAACTTCGACCGCATCACGCTCGGTTCTTTGATCCTGGCACTGGGTCTTCTCGTGGACGACGCGATCATCGCCATCGAAATGATGGTCGTGAAGATCGAGGAGGGCTACAGCCATGTGGCTGCTTCCGCCTACGCCTGGAGCCACACGGCGGCGCCGATGCTCTCGGGCACCTTGGTCACCGCCGTCGGCTTCATGCCCAACGGCTTTGCACCGTCGACCGCGGGTGAGTACACCAGCAACATGTTCTGGATCGTCGGCATCGCGCTCATCGCATCCTGGGTGGTCGCCGTGGTGTTCACTCCCTACCTCGGCGTCAAGCTGCTGCCGAACTTCAAGAAGATCGAGGGCGGCCATGCAGCGATCTACGACACGCCACGCTACAACCGGCTGCGTCGCGTGCTGGCGCGCGTCATCGCACGCAAGTGGCTGGTGGCGGGTGCCGTGGTGGGCCTCTTCGTCGTGTCGATCCTCGGCATGGGCGTGGTCAAGAAGCAGTTCTTTCCGATCTCCGACCGACCCGAAGTGTTGGTCGAAGTGCAGATGCCCTACGGCAGCTCGATCACGCAGACCAGCGACGCCACGGCCAAGGTCGAGGCCTGGCTTTCCACGCAGCCTGAGGCGCAGATCGTCACGTCTTACATAGGACAGGGCGCGCCCCGCTTCTATTTTGCGATGGGGCCCGAACTGCCCGACCCCTCGTTCGCCAAGATCGTGATCCGCACGGCCAGCCAGGAGGAGCGCGAAGCCCTGAAGTACCGGTTGCGTCATGCCATCGCCGACGGCCTCGCGTCCGAGGCGCGGTTGCGCGTGACCCAGCTCGTGTTCGGCCCGTACTCGCCGTTCCCGGTCGCCTACCGTGTCACCGGACCCGATGCAGACGAACTGCGCAGGATCGCGGGCGAGGTTCGCCAGGTCATGGACGCCAGCCCGATGATGCGCACCGTCAGCACCGACTGGGGCACCCGCACGCCTACGCTGCACCTCACCCTGAAACAGGACCGCCTGCAGGCCGTCGGGCTGACCTCCAGCGCCGTGGCGCAGCAACTGCAATTCCTCTTGAGCGGCGTGCCGGTGACCACCGTGCGTGAAGACATCCGCACGGTGCAGGTGGTAGCCCGTTCCGCTGGCGGAACTCGGCTCGATCCCGCGAAGGTCGTGGACTTCACGCTCGCCGGTGCCGGTGRCCAGCGCATTCCGCTGTCGCAGGTCGGTGAGGTCGAGGTCCGCATGGAAGAGCCGGTCATGCGGCGACGCGACCGCATGCCCACGATCACGGTGCAGGGCGACATCGCCGATGGGCTGCAGCCTCCCGATGTGTCGACTGCGATCACGGCGAAGCTGCAGCCCCTGATGCAGAAGCTGCCTGCCGGCTACCACATCGTCCAGGCCGGCTCCATCGAGGAATCGGAGAAGGCGACGAAGGCGATGCTGCCGCTGTTCCCGATCATGCTGGCGTTCACGCTGCTCATCATCATCTTCCAGGTGCGCTCGATCTCCGCCATGGTGATGGTGTTCCTCACGAGCCCGCTCGGGCTGATCGGCGTCGTGCCGACCTTGCTGCTGTTCCAGCAGCCCTTCGGCATCAATGCGCTCGTGGGGCTCATCGCGCTGTCGGGCATCTTGATGCGCAACACGCTGATCCTGCTCGGGCAGATCCACCACAACCAAAAGGAAGGGCTCGACCCGTTCCATGCGGTCGTCGAGGCGACCGTGCAGCGAGCGCGGCCGGTGATCCTGACGGCGCTCGCGGCGATCCTCGCGTTCATTCCGCTGACGCACTCGGTGTTCTGGGGCGCGTTGGCATACACGCTGATCGGCGGCACGTTCGCGGGGACGATCCTGACGCTGGTGTTCCTGCCGGCCATGTACTCCATCTGGTTCAGGATCCGGCCCGGCAACGGTGGCCCGGCCACGCACTGATGGCGCTTTTTCACCATTCATTCAGATCGAAGGAATCACCATGTCGAGTTCATCAGTTGTCGTCGTGACCGGCGCGTCCTCGGGCATCGGACGCGTCGCTGCGGAAATGTTCGTCGCGCGAGGCTGCCGGGTGTTCGGCACCGTGCGCGACCTGCGCAAGGCGCCCGCGCTGCCTGGTGTCGAGTTCGTCGAGATGGACGTTCGGGAAGAAGGCTCGGTTCAGATCGGCATCGAATCCGTCATTGCCAGGGCCATGCGCATCGATGTACTGGTCAACAACGCAGGAATGATGATGATCGGCGCGGTCGAGGAAACCGCGACGGCCGAGGCCGCCGTGCTGTTCGACACCAACGTCTTCGGCATGCTTCGCACGACACGCGCCGTGCTTCCGTACATGCGTGAGAAACGCCGCGGGCGAATCGTCAACGTGAGCTCCGTGCTCGGCGTGCTGCCAGCGCCGTACATGGGACTCTATTCAGCCACCAAGCACGCGGTGGAAGGGCTGTCGGAGTCACTGGACCACGAGGTGCGCCAGTTCGGCATTCGCGCGACGCTGGTGCAGCCGGCGTTCACCCGGACCAACCTCGACGCCAACGCGCCCCGCGCGCAGGCTCCGATCGCGGACTACGACCGCGAGCGTGATCTGGTGGCACTTTCTGTGGCCGAGAGCGTTGGCAGTGCGCCCGAGCCGCACGGTGTGGCAAACACCATCGTCGAGGCGGCACTCGGTCCGTGGCGCATGCGTTGCACGCCGCCAGGGGAGGCGTCTTTGCTGACGAAATTGCGCCGCTTCATGCCTGCGGCGCCGGTGGACGCGAGCCTGCGAAAAAAACTCGGGCTCACCTGAGCGCCTGCCGGCCAGAGGCTCTTTCCGAGCATTCGCTCTGCCCAACCAAAAAGAAGGAGAACATCGTGGACAGCTTGGAGCTCCTGCGCACGTTCAGCGAGGTTGCTTCATCCGGCAGCTTCTCCCGCACGGCCAAACATCTTTCGCTGTCCAGGGGCACCGTCAGCAAGTACATTGCGGCCCTCGAGAGCCGGTTCGGTGTCCGGTTGCTGAACCGGACCAGCCACGCCGTCAGCTTGACGGACGCTGGCGCCTTGCTGCTCGAAAGAAGCAGGCCGATGCTCGAACTGGCCGACGTCACGCGCGCCGAACTCCAGGACCGCGCGCGGGTCCCGAGCGGGCGCCTGCGCATCTCGGCACCGCACGGCGTGGACCTGACGGAACTGCCGGCATTGATCAATGCCTTCCTCGGCCACTACCCGGAGGTGAGCATCAGTCTCGTGCTCACGAACCGCATGGTCGACCTTGCGGAGGAAGGCATCGACATCGCGCTTCGCTTCGGCGCTTCGGCCAACGAGAACCTGATCGTTCGAAAACTGGTGCAGATGAAGCTCAGCGTCTGCGCGGCGCCCATGTACTGGCACAAGCACGGTGCCCCTGTCCATCCCCGCGAGCTTGCGCATCACGTCGCATTGTTCAGCACCGATTTGAATCCGCTGCCGAAGTGGCGCTTCGAGGCCGACGGTCAGCCAGTCGAAGTCGCGGTCCGTGGAAGGCTGGATGCAACGGAAGCCGGCCCGCTGATCCAAGCCGCACTGCTGGGGGCCGGCGTCGTCTATCTGCCGTCGGTCATGCTGGAACCTTACGTCGAGAGCGGGCGACTGGTGCCCGTCTTGCCGGACTTCGTTCGCAGCGACATGTGGCTGTCGGCCGTCTACCTGCAGCGTCGACACAGCACGGCGGTGCACCGTGCGTTCCTCGATTTTCTTGCGAGCCGGTTGAAGCCTGCAGGTTCGCGGACTAGGATCGACGCGCAGTGAACTGAGGACGTGCACCAGGCCGCGCCGGGGGACATTCGCTTCGCTGCGCACACCGTCGGCGTGAGCGCGCCCCGAACAGCAGCGCCCCGACCAGTTCAACCGAAGGTGAACGCGTAAGCCTGCGCCCCACCATCGAGAAACTCGATCTCGAACAGCCGGTCGTTGCCGCTCTTCGTCTGACGCACGAGCTGGTAGAGCTTCTGCGCCTCGATCGTCCCGTAGCCCTGTTCGTCGGTGTCCGCGCCGTGGTCCGCGAGCGGCGGCTTGCCGTCCACCAGCACCCGGAATCGCACCGGCTTGCCATCGGCCGCCGGGCCGAGCACCAGGTGCAGGTCGCGCGCCTGGAAGCGGTAGGCGATGCGGCCGTTCGCACGGTTCGACACCGCACGCTCGGGCTCCACGGTCCAGTCGCCGCTCAGCGCCCACTGGTTCGTGCGCAGCGACGCGGGACGCTGGTAGACATGCGCGCGGCCGCTCACGAGCCCACCCGGCGAGGCGAAACCGTGCGCACGCTCTGCGCCCACATAGGTCTCGCCCGACATCGCGAGTTCGGCACCCGGCGCGGCCTGCGTGCCCTCGCCCCTCGGCGCGACCAGGTCGGCCGGCAGGTTGCGCTGGCCTGCCTCGGCAAGCAATTGCTGGATGACCTGCTCGGCTTTCTCGTAGCGGTTCTCGCCGAACTGGTGATAGCGGATGCGCCCCTGCGCATCGATGAAATAGAACGCGGGCCACGACTGGTTGTCGAAGCCGCGCCAGATCTTGAAGTCGTTGTCCTGCGCCACCGGGAAGCCGATGCCGAGCTCCTTCGTCGCCTTGCGCACGTTGGCCGAGCGCTTCTCGAAAGCGAACTCCGGCGAATGCACGCCGATGACGACGAGGCCCGCATCCTTGTACTTCTCGGCCCATGCGCGAACGTAGGGCAGCGTGCGCAGGCAGTTGATGCACGAGTAGGTCCAGAAGTCGACCAGCACCACCTTGCCGCGCAGGCCTTCGGGGGTCAGCGGGGGCGAGTTGATCCATTCGGTTGCACCGGCCAGCGAAGGGAATTCGCCTTCCACGCTCAGCTTCCGCACCGGTGCCGCTTCGGGGGTGGTGGCCGCCGTGAGCACGAGGCCGGCGTCTGCCTGCCGTGCGCCCGGCTCAACGCTCTGCGGTTGCGGTTTCGGCATGTCGATCTTCTCCACCAGCGCCTGCTCCAGCGCCGAGGTGGTGCCCACCGAGAGGCGGGCGAGCAGGCCCGTATCCAGCCCCAGCGCGATGGCACCCACGCCCACCAGCACGGCCGCGCCGGCAGCACGGCGAACCCACTCGCCCGTGTGCAGCGAACGCTTCATGACCGAGAACAGGCGCCCGCCGAACAGCAGCGCCGCCGCCAGCGAGGTGCACGCACCGGCCGCATAGGCCAGCAGCAGCAGCGAGGTGCCGGCGCTCGCGCCGTTGAGGGCCGCGCCCGTCAGGATGAGCCCGAGGATCGGACCCGCGCACGGCGCCCACAGCAGGCCCGTGCCGACGCCCAGCATCAGCGGCGAGAACACGGAGGCCTTCGCGGTCTTGCCGTCGGGTTGCGATTCGGCCAGGCGGATGCCCAGCGCCACCAGCGGCCGACTCATGCGGTCGGCCAGGCTCGGGAACAGCAGCGTCACGCCGAACAGCGCGAGCATCGCGATGGCGGCATAGCGCCCGTACTCGTTGACCGCGACCACCCAGCCGCCGCCCACGGCAGCCAGCGTGGCGACGGCGGCAAAGGCCAGCGCCATGCCCAGCAGCATCGGCAGGCCGTGCGAGCGGAACGGCCGGTCGGCCCGTGCGAACACGAAGGGCAGTACCGGCAGGATGCAGGGGCTCAGGATGGTGAGCACCCCGCCCAGGTAGGCGATGAGAAGAATCAACATGGTTCGGGTCTCGTCCGTAGGGGTCGAAGCGCGCCGTCGGGGCGCGCGTGCGGCTCAGTTCACCGGCGCGGGTCGTGTGCTCATGGTCAGTCGTGCCTCCAGCCCGCCTTCGGGGCGGTTCTGCAGCTTCAGCTCGGCGCCCATCGCCATGGCGAGCTGGTGCGCGATGGCCAGGCCCAGGCCGGTGCCGCCGGTGCTTCGGTTGCGCGAGCTTTCGACGCGGTAGAAGGGCTTGAGCACGGCCTCCAGCTCGTCGGGCGGAATGCCCGGGCCGTTGTCGATCACGGCGATGGCCAGCCGGTCGTCGCCGGCCTGCACGCGCACGCGTACATCGCTGCCGAAGACCAGCGCGTTGTCGACCAGGTTCATGACGATCCGGCGCAGCGCATTTGGCCGGCTCACGATCGGCGTGCCGGCGCGGCCTTCGAGGTGCACCTGCTTGCCCGCATCCTCGTAGTCGGCCACCATGCTCTCGAGCAGCGCATCGGCATCCATGCGCAGCGGCGGCTCGGTGGCGCCGTGCAGCGTGCGCGCGTAGGTCACGCCCTCGCGCACCAGCGAATTCATGGCGTCGAGGTCCTGCCGGAACTTGCCGCGGTCGTGTTCGTTGTCCATCAGGTCGGTGCGCAGCCGCATCCGCGTGATCGGCGTCTGGAGGTCGTGCGAGATGGCCGCGAGAATTTCCACGCGCTCGGCCATGTAGCCGCCGATGCGCTGCTGCATCGCGTTGAAGGCGCGCGCGGCATGGGCCACTTCGGTGGGCCCCTCTTCCGCGAGCTTCTGCGGCTTCAGGTCGGGCCCCAGGTCGTCGGCCGCCGCCGCCAGTTCCGCGAGCGGCCGCGTGACCAACCGGACCGCGAACCAGGCGCAGATGGCCAGCACCACCAGCTGGATCGCGAGCAGCCACATGACCCAGCGCGACACCGGCATGCCCACCCGCCTGGCATGGATGACCACCGAGGCCCCGTCCGTCAACCGGACCTGGATCTGGAGGCCTTCGGCCGGCTGCACCACCTGCCCGACCTTGACGATCTCGAACGGGCGCAGCGCATCGACGATGGCCGTGGCGAACTGCTGCGAGAGCGGCGACGTGGGCTCGGTGCCTTCCGCGCTGCCGCCCAGCACGAAGCGGTAGTTGCGCCGCTCCAGCTTCTCGAGCCAGCCGGCGCGCTCCGCGGCGGGCAGGCGGTCGAGGATGGCGACCGAGCTGGCGATGTCGCGCTCGATGCCGATCATCATCAGCTCGCGCAGCGCCATGTCGCGCTCGTAGCGGATCGCCGCGAAGGTCAGCAGCTGCGCGATCGCGAGCCCCACCACGATGATCAGCGTCACGCGGGAGAACAGGGAGCGCGGGAACAGCCGGCACCAGCCGCCGGCTGCTGCTGCTGCTGCTGCTGCGCGGGCTGGGTTCTCGGTGTGGATCGCTGGATGGGAGGACATGGACGCCTTTATAGACCCCGGGTCACGCCAAGGACCGTCCGCATGTATCGCAGTGTGTTGGACGGCGGAAGCGACATGGAACATGACGAGCCCCGGGGCGGTCGGCATCAGACGATGCGGATCACGACGTCGACGTTGCCGCGCGTGGCCTTGGAATACGGGCAGGTCTGGTGCGCGGCATCCGCCAGGGCTTGGGCGACTTCACGCGCCAGGCCCGGCAGGCTGACGTTGAGGCGGGCCTTGAGGAAGTACTCGCCGGCCGTGTTGGCCAGGTCCACCTCGGCATCGACGGCCAGGTCGGCCGGGAGGGCGACCTTCAGCTTGCCGGCGGCCAGGCCCATCGCGCCGATGAAGCAGGCCGACCAGCCGGCGGCGAACAGCTGCTCGGGGTTGGTGCCGTCGCCGGTGGCGCCGGGCGACGTCAGCTTGACGTCGAGCCGGCCGTCGCTGCTGCGCGACTCGCCGTCGCGGCCGCCCGAGGTGCGGGTCTTGCCGGTGTAGAGGATCTTTTCGGTGGCGCTCATGGTGCGTTCCTTGGCAGGGGTTGGGTTGAGAACGGACGGATTCTTGGCCACCCGACACCCCGCCGGCACACATTGCGTATGCCTGTGTATCGGCACGAAAAATCAACACACTACGTTTCATTCCGATCGCCGCGTCCTGCTCGCTGCGCCGAGCGACCCGGGGCGCGGCACGCGAAACATAGTGTCGCGACCCACCCCGCCAGATACTTGCGCATACAAACCCTCTGGCCCTGCGCGGCCGGCGGGCTACATTGCTGCTGCTGCGGCGCCCGCCGCGCCACCTGACGCCGCCCCTACGCCATGACACCCAAGACCTCCGACCACATCCTCATCGTCGACGACGACCGGGAAATCCGCGAACTGCTCACGACCTACCTGGTCAAGAACGGCCTGCGGGTGGTCGCGGTGCCCACCGGCCGGCACATGCGCGCGGCGCTGGAAGAGTCGGGCCCCTTCGACCTGATCATCCTCGACCTGATGCTGCCGGGCGAAGACGGGCTGACGCTCTGCCGCGACCTGCGCACCGGCAAGTACAAGGCCACGTCGATCCTGATGCTCACGGCGCGCAGCGAGGAAGCCGACCGCATCCTCGGCCTTGAAATGGGCGCCGACGACTACCTGGCCAAGCCGTTTTCCGCGCGCGAGCTGCTCGCGCGCCTGCGTGCCGTGATGCGCCGCACGCGCATGCTGCCGCCGAACATGGGTGCGGTCGAGCCCTCGCAGAAGCTGGCCTTCGGCGACTGGCAGGTGGACACGGTGGCGCGCCATCTGCTGGACGACAGCGGAACGATGGTGGCCTTGAGCGGCGCCGAGTACCGGCTCTTGCGCGTGTTCCTCGACCATCCGCAGAAGGTGCTGAGCCGCGACCAGCTGCTGAGCCTGACGCAGGGCCGCGAAGCGGAACTGTTCGAGCGGTCGATCGACCTGCTCGTGAGCCGGCTGCGCCAGCGGCTGCGCGACGATGCGCGCGAGCCCCGCTACATCAAGACGGTGCGAAGCGAAGGCTATGTCTTCTCTTCGGCCGTCCAGGCACAGGACTGAACGCTCATCCGGCGCGGCGTTTCCTGGGGCCCGCGAACTCGCGGGCCGTGATGCATTGGCAACTCACTGGATTGCGGACCTCGTGCGCGAGGCCGCCTGCGATGAAGATGAGTGCGAACCAGAGTTTCTTCATTTCAGTTGCTCGTTCGAGCGCTGTTGTTCAGGGCGCGTGCACAGGCCACCGGGTACTCCCCTCCGCGAATGTCCCCCGCTTCGCTCCTCCTTTATTTCGCTGCGGGGAGCACCCGGTGCCCTGTGCACGAGAGGCGCGGCCGTCGTGCCGGCGGATCAAACGCTGCGCTGAGCGATCACGCTGGCGGTGTGCTCTGCGCAGCGAAATAAAGGAGGAGGCCTGCGGCCCTAGGCCGCGCCGGGGGACATTCGCGGAGCAGAGCACACCGTCGGCGGGATCGCGCCCCGAACGCAC